>NCCR01000043.1:0-1490 GCA_002279765.1 Verrucomicrobia bacterium 12-59-8
TGGACCGGCAACGAAGTGCAGCTCTGCACCCTCCTCAGCATCAAGACCGGCGGTTGCAGCGAAGACTGCGGCTACTGCGCCCAGAGCGCCCGCTACAGCACCGGCCTGCAGAAGGAAAATCTCATGCCCAAGGAGCAGGTCATGGAGCGCGCCCTCGCCGCCCGTGCCAACGGTTCCACCCGCTTTTGCATGGGCGCCGCTTGGAAAGGCGTGCGCAAAGGCACCCAAAAATTCGACCAGGTGCTCGACATCGTGCGCGACGTTTCCAAGCTCGGCATGGAAGTCTGCGTCACCCTCGGCGAACTCGGCGCGGACGAGGCCTCAGATCTCAAGGAAGCCGGCGTCACCGCCTACAACCACAACGTGGACACCTCCCCGGAGCATTACCCGAACATCGTCAGCACCCACACCTTTGACGACCGCCTGCGCACCATCCGCCACGCGCAGGATGCCGGCATGTCCGTCTGCTGCGGCGGCATCCTCGGCCTCGGCGAGACCATCGACGACCGCCTGAAGATGCTGGAAGTCATCTCCAACTTCAATCCCCAGCCCGAGAGCATCCCGATCAACGCCCTCATGCCCATCAAAGGCACTCCCATGGGAGACAACGAAGTCGTCGATTCCTTCGCCTTCGTCCGCATGATCGCCGTCACCCGCATCGCCGTGCCCAAGGCCAAGGTGCGCCTCAGCGCCGGCCGCACCAATCTCAGCCGCGAAGCCCAGGCCCTCGCCTACTTCGCCGGAGCCAACTCCATCTTCTACGGCGACAAGCTCCTCACCGCCGCCAACCCGCGCGCCAACGAGGACATGAAACTCCTCCGCGACCTCGGCCTCGCCGCCCAAGCACCGAATCCCGCCATGGAAGCCCCCGGCACCAACGAAGACCGCCCCCTGATGCCTTGCTGCACCGAGGATCACGCGTGTGAAATGGAGCCAGCGCAGGCGAACGGGTGCTGCTAACTCAGTCCGGCTATGACTCTGAAAGAAGAGCGAGACTTCTTGATGAATTGCCGTCTCGGCAAACTCGCAGAGTGCAGGAGCTACCTTGAATCAGGAGGCAATCCAAACGTCAGGGATGTCGCAGGGCGTGGCGCTGTTGATAAGGCAGCGTCTTATTCCAAAGATCTGGATCTGGTGCGTCTTTTGGTAAAACACGGGGCGAACATTAAAGGCATGGAAAATCACCCGCTCGTTCTGAAGGCGACGGGTGGGCCTAAGCTTTCCCCAAAATTGAAAGCGTTGAAGGCACATTATGAAGAAGACCTTGCCGAGTTGGAAGCAGGCGGATTCGAGTTTTCAGCCATCGACAAAGATGAAGCCAAAGAGCTGAAGACGCTGAAAGTCCCCAAGGCTTTGATCGACTTCTTTTGCTTCGCATGGCCTTCGGGAAATTTATCGGACATTCGCGTCCACGACGTCGGTGCGATTGAGGAGGAAATCGCTGAAATGCCAGCAAAGCATTTGTACCCCCTTGGATTGGTTCCCATAGC
>NCCR01000043.1:1505-29880 GCA_002279765.1 Verrucomicrobia bacterium 12-59-8
CAGGTGGGGATAGTTTCTGCATTGATGTCAATGCGACCAAGTCGCTTGATGAAATGCCGATCTACTTGTTCTGGACCGCTTCTTATGAAGGTTCCGTTTACCCGGACGTGCTCAATGATGGTGAGAAGGTCGCAAGGTCTTGGATGGAGTTTTTGCGATACGTTGCCTCCAACAGCATGGAGTAGCGAGGCGCTACACCGCCGCCTTCAGCAGCCGCGCCAGATACATCCCCGCCGTCTTCCCCACCTCCACCACCTCCGCGTGGTGCAGCGTCTGCGCCCGCAGCCCAGCAGCCCAGTTCGTGAGCATCGAAATGCCCGCGACTTCCATGCCTAACGCACGCGCCTGAATCGCCTCCGCCACCGTGGACATGCCCACCGCATCCGCACCCAGCGTGCGCAGCATGCGGATTTCCGCTGGCGTCTCATACTGCGGACCCAGCAGCCCGGCATACACGCCCGCATGCAGCTTCAGACCGATCTCCAAGCTCGCCGCATGGAACTTCTCACACCATGCCCGCGAATAGACCTCGCTCATGTCATGGAAGTTCGGACCGCCGAGCAGCGGCGTCGTTCCCTGGAGATTGATGTGATCCGTGATGAGCATCAAACCGCCCACATGAAAATTCTCATGGATCGCCCCCGCCGCATTGGTCAGCACGACACGCTTCACGCCAATCTCGTGCATGAAGCGGATGCTCGCCGTGACCTCATGCGCCGTGAGTCCCTCATACAAATGCCGCCGCCCCTGCGCGAGCAGGATGGGCTTGCCGTGATGCTGCGCCAGCACAAAGCGCCCCGCATGCCCCGGCACCGTCGAAGCACTCAGCCCCGGCACCTCGCCATACGCGACTTCACTTTCGATTCCAAACGCATCCGCCACGGCTCCAAGGCCGGAACCCAGCACGATGGCAGTTTCAGGACGGGCGTTTTGAAGAGCAGTGAGTGACATGTTATACTCCACTATCTGGCGGCAATCCGCTCCTTCAACTCCTCATACAACCTCTCCACCTGCGGCATCTCAAACCCCGCCGCCTTCGCCTGGCGCACCGGTTCGCCCCAGATCGCCTCCAGCTCCACCTCACTGCCTGCCAGAAAATCAATGAGGCTGCTCGGCTTGTATGCAGACATCGTGCGCGTCCGCTCGATCATGTCATCGATGAGCGACAGCGGAATCGCATGCCCCAGCCGACCTGCTGTTTCGATGATCTCACGCATCAGGTCACGCACGCGCTGCTCCAGCACCGGATCTGCCAAAATCGCCGCCGTGTCCTTCCCACCCGCAGCAATCGAAAGGCCGTTGAAGGGAATATTCCAGACCAGCTTCTTCCACCGCGCCGCGATCAAACTGGGCTCCACTTTGCAATCAATCCCACAGCGCCGGAACTCCACTGCCAGCGTCTCCGTGCGCACCTGCGGCGCACCACTGTGCTCGCCCAGCGCAATCTGCCCCTGCGCGATGTGATGAATCACAGCCGGTGCAATGCGGTTGATGCACACAAAGCACAGCCCGCCCAGTACATGCGCCGAGCCAAAGTGCTGTGCCAGAAAATCATCGCCGCCCAGGCCGTTCTGCAGCGTCAGGATCATCGTCTTTTCGTGCAGCAGCGGCGGCAGCAGTTCTAGCAGCGCCTCATTCGCCGTCGCCTTCATCGCAATGATCACCAGATCACACGGCCCGATTTCGGATGTGCTGCGATGGCAGTTCACCTGCGGCAAACTGAAGTCACTGAGGGGGCTGCTGATCTTGATTCCATGCTGTTTCACCTGTTCATATTCTGAGCGCAGCAAAAAATGCACGTCATTCCCATGCTGCGCCAACCGACCGCCGTAGTAGCAGCCGACAGCTCCAGAGCCGATGATCGCGATGCGGTAATCACCAAGACGCCATGATTGCTCTGCAAGCTGCTGGATCAGTCTGATGACGCGCTGTTGGCGTTTGCGAGGCAGGGAGCATAAAAATTCCCACGCTTTGGCCGACAACACTGGCTCGTACTCAAACGAGGCCATTGTTAGTCACGCGCGGGGATTTTGGGCAGCTTGAATTTCTTGCCTGCATCCATCTCCGCCATGCGCCGGCTCATTTCTTTTTTCCAGGCTGGCGAGTCTTGTTTTAAGCGATGCAGGAACGCAGAGATCTCCTGTCTCTGTTTTTCAGACATTTTGGAAAGCTGCTGCTTCATCTGGAGCATGGCGATAGTGCTCATGGCAGGAATTTGCATCAAGTCATGCATCATTCAAGACCTCACTTCACCATCAAATAATGCCGCGTCTTGCCATGCCGCTGCTTGTTCGTCAGCGGCGGCAGGTCGAGGTGGAAGAAGTGCCTCAGCGTCTTGGTGTGATGCTTCAGCGTCTGCTTCGCAGCTTCCTTCAGCTCCCTCCAGCGCCGCCATGAATGATCCGGCGCATGCGTGATGTGCCTCAACAGACTGAGCCATTCAACGTAGGCGCGTGAGATGTCACCTTCGGCGATGCCTGCTTTCAAATCCTGCGCGCCGGGCTGCTCTGGATGCAGCATGGCATCGAGCAGCTCCGCAGCGCCTTCGCCATAGTCATCAGGCAGACCGTTATCGAGATAGCCGTGATGATTCACGAAACCATACGTGCCGCGACACACCGCCGCGAGTCGCTCGGAACCGCAATCAAGCGGCAGATCAAACTTGGAGCCGCTGCGCAGATTTGCCAGATGATGCACCAAGTCGTCCGCAGGATAGCTTTCATCTTCCAGCGCCGCGACGATCGCCAGTCCTTCACCGTGCTGGAAGAAGCTGAAAATTTCACCACGCCGCGTCGGCACGCCCTCGGCGTCGATCAGACCGAGCGTACGCCACGCATGAATGGGCGATCCACCACGCGGCTCGCGGTCGGTTGTGGCCGTTTCGGCCATGTGTACACCCGTTTCATTCTTCACCACGATGCTGCGCTCCTGCGGCGCAAAGAGCAGTTTGCCATGACCCTCCTCGTAAGCCATCACCTCGATGGGCGCGAGATCGAAGCACGCGAAGACCAAGTTCTCCTTCGTCACCGTGCCAATGAATTCGGGAGCCACATCTTTGATAACCTCTTCGCCATTCGCGAGAATGGCGTTCGCGAGTTCACCTGCATGCAGCACAGTGATTTCCTCCAGCGGCACCGTCTCCAAGGTGCGCGGCACTTTGAGCAGGCGACGAATCGACTTCGTCGGCTTCACCTCATCTCCCACCGGCGTGCCGAGACTGATTTCGACTCCATAGGTCACCTCTTTGTCGCGGCGGATTTTCCCCACGCGGCCAATGCCATGCGCAAATTTCGCAGCAAAGGCCGGAACCGTCAGCACGGCATGCACTCGGCTCAAAGGCACGCGTTGCAGGGCAAGGCGGTGCCTGCGCTCCCATTCACCCTGCGAGTTCAGGATCTGCTTCTCCGTGGCTTCGAGTCCGAAAAGCGCCTTCGCATTCTCCTGCTGCGGATGCACCACGTTCGGCTCCAGCTCCTCCAGCCCGAGCAACGGCGGTACTTTGGCGAACAAGCGCCCCGCAAAGTGTGTCGCAGCCTCAAAGGGATTCTCTTCCCTCAGTGCGGCGTGTTTCATCACGCGCAAAAAGATCGGCCAGGCGAGCAGGGTGCTGCGGTGCAGCCGCGCAGGCCGCGCGTCAAAGATGGAAGGGCTGTCGCGGCTGGTGATGACGTGGCCTTTGTCATCAAGTCCACGCCTTCCAGCGCGGCCATACATCTGCAGCAGCTCATCCGGGGCGAGTTTGTGCTCGCTCTTGCCATCGTGAAACGTCGTGCCGGCCACATGCACGCTGCGCACGGAGAAATTGATGCCCGCCGCGAGTCCCATCGTAGCTGCAATGACACGGAGCTGCCCTGCTTTCGCCAGCGGCTCGATCACCCCCGCACGTGCGCCATACGACAGTCCGCTGTGATGAAAAGCCACGCGTTTCTCCAGCAGCGTGGCCAGATCCTTGCCACACACGGCACGTTGCTCCGCGGTGAGCTCCAGCGGATCACCCATCGGCAGATCAGCGGCGAGTCTGCGGGCAATCGACTCCGCTTCCTTGCGGCGTGGTGCGAAGATCAGCAGCGGCGCGAGATCGGCGATCATCACCGCCGCAGCAAAACGCGGCCAGTAATTCTCAAACTGCCGCTGTCGCTGTGGCAGCGTTTCCATCGGCACTTCTTCCAGCGGCACGGGGCGTTCACGCGTCATCACCACTTCTGCTTTACGCCCCAGACTCACCAGCCACGCCGCCACATCCTCAGGATTCGCCACCGAGCCACTCAGCAGCAGCAGCCGCGTTTCATTGGGTGCCAGCGCGATGGCGGCTTCGTAGTTCGCACCACGGGAGTGATCCGAGATCATCTGATACTCGTCGATCACCAGCATTGCCGGGCCTTCGCCGCGCACCAGCCGCTCGATCTGCGTCTCCAGCGTGGCCACCACGACAGGCGCATCCACATTTTCCGCGATGTCACCCGTGGCGATCCCCACATTCCACTTCGCCTCCTTCCACTCCGCGTACTTGTCATTCGCCAGCGCCCGCGTCGGCACCGTGTAGATCGCCTGCCCATGCAAATGACGCCCCTGATGCAGCAGCTCAAAGATGTATGTCTTCCCTGCCCCTGTCGGCGCACTGACGACCACATCACATCCCGACCGCAGCAAATTCACCGCCTGGTGCTGCCAGGGATCGGGGAGTTTGAGTTGGTTGAGAGAGGGGAGCACAGAGTTGAGGCTAGACGTGGCAATGTCTGCACCTAGAATCAATGCATGATCTGCACAGGATTCAGAAAGTTCCTTCCAATCATCCGCCGTCAGCCAGGAATTTCCCATCATGGCTTACGCATGTTCATGATGGCTGGACTCGCCTTGTTGATCACCGGGTGCAACTACGGAACCATGACCGTCAGCAGCTATGACGGCATCACCGGGAAGTCGAGCACCACCGTTTACTCGAAGTATTACGACAACGGCGTCTGGCTGCTGAAAGACAAACTTGGCATCGTGGTCATGGTGGATCATGAGAAAAAGCAGATGCCCATCGCTCACGGCATGGTGCAGTCGATGGGGGCACTCGGCCCTGGTGATTCCTTTGCCTCTGGCAAAGTGTCGATCGCACTTTGGAACTTCGACTCCGTGCCGCATCAGGTGAAGTTCAAACGTTTGCTCGCCAGCGGCGGCGAGCTGGATTTTCAGAATCAAGTGATTACCGCAGTTCCGCATGAACAGACGGAAACAGAAGTCGGCGTCATTCCGCTTTTCAACTACGGCAAATCTGTCCAGATCACTCTTGAGGTCGAGGTTGCAGGAAAACCTCGTCGCATCGAACTCGAACTGCCGCGACGCACGCAGCAGCAGTTGAACCAGTTCTTTTCCCCTGGCTCTGTCCGTCCGTATCCATGGGGCGGACGCAGCGTCAAGGGCTGAGTGGCTTCATTGAATCGATCAACGCCCGCAGATTTTCCCTCGCCCGCGCTTCAAACCGCTCCCGTGCCCATACGGTGAGGTAGATCTGCGGGCGATTCAAAAAGGCCATCAGGATTTCCCCGCGCTTCTCCGCATACACTTCTTCCGGCACCCAGCCGTATTCTTGTCGAATCTGCCGCTCATACTCCAGCACGCGTTCCATCGGCTGTGCAAAGATCGCGAGATCAATGTCGATGATCCACTCATCATCCGCGCCTTTTTCCGGCTGGTGTGACTTTGTCAGCTGGATGAGCCGCGCCACCTCGCGAGCCAACGCAGTATCGCCAAGCGCCTCCACAGCCATCTGCGCACTGAGTTCTTCGTTCTCGCTGCTCCGAGGGTCATAGACCGCATCGTGAAACCACAATGCCATCTCGATGAGGTCCAGCTTCGCGATCAAACCCGTCGCCTTGGCCTTATCCAAGACCAGCAGGCATTCTTCCAGATGCTGAAGTGTGTGGTACGCACGCTGCGGCTCTGCGTAGCATTCCAGCAATCGCGCATGCCAAGTCGAGACGTCACCCAGCAAACGCAGACGTCTCCAAAGTGCCTCAAAGCGTTCTATTGAAGTCATCATGGGTCGGGCGATTCATGGGAAAGTTCCCGCTGCTCAGGCATACCGGCGAACGTTGGAAACAATTGGATGCATCCGACCTCGATTACCAGACGAAGCTGTGGTCCGTGAAGTTATTCACAGCAATCATCTCACCCCCGCGCTTGAATCCAGATCGCAGCACGGTATCGCTGAGTGCACCCATGGATTGCCGCCAAAATGAAATCGTCTCCAGCCTGATGACCTCGTATCACGAGGTGGGCGGGATCAACCACGTCGATTGCGGTAATCTGCCATCGAAGCGCGCCATCGCCACCCTGTGCGAAGATCTCCTGCACCTGCTCTTTCCCGGCTTCTTCTCGGATGAAGCGGTGTCTTCCCAGGAGCTGGAACTGATGACGAACGAGCTCGTCATCAGCATCCGTGAGCGCCTTAACGTCGAGGTGCGCCGCAGCCTGCGTCTGAATGGCAATCATGAGAACCGTGATGCGGAAGCAGCTGACGTGGTATGCAGTTTTTTGATGGGCCTCGCCGAAGTGCGCGCGCTGCTGAAAATGGATGTCGAGGCTGCCTATGCCGGCGATCCGGCAGCGCGTGGCTTTGAGGAAATCATTCTCGCCTATCCCGGACTCGAAGCCATCGCGATTCAGCGCACGGCGCATGTCCTCTACCTGAAAAACGTGCCGGTGATCCCGCGCATGATGACGGAATGGGCGCACAGCCGCACCGGCATCGACATGCATCCCGGCGCCGAGATCGGCACGCATTTCTTCATCGACCACGGCACCGGCGTGGTCATCGGCGAGACCTCAACGCTGGGCAATCACGTGAAGCTATACCAGGGCGTCGGTCTTGTCGCTCGCTCCCTGGCCGCCGGACAGGCGCTGCGTGGCAAGAAGCGACATCCCACGCTGGAAGACAACGTCACCGTTTATGCCAATGCGACCATCGTCGGCGGCGACACCGTCATTGGTGCGCGCAGCACCATCGGCGCAAACGTATTCATCCTCGAATCCGTGGCCCCAGACATGCTTTACGCCCTCGGTGAACAGGAACACAAGGTGCAGGTCAAAAAGAAGAAGTGAGCATGCTCGATCTTTCCCAGCTGAATTTTGATTTCTCCGCGCTGCCGCACTGGGTGCCGTTTCGCAAGTTCCGTGACCTGACGCCCCCGCCAGAACCGGCTGCTGCAGATGAGGAAACCATCCCTGATGGCCGGGATGCTGAGCTGGAGGAGCAGACACGCGCAATGCTGCTGGCGCTGGATTTGCCGGGTGGAGCCAAACTCGTCACCGTGGCGTGGAATGCGCGCCTGCGCAGCACGGCGGGCTATGCACGCTATCCGGGCTGGGCCATTGAGCTGAACCCACTGCTGCGTGACTTTGAAGGCCAGGTGGAGCGCACCTTGAAGCATGAGCTGGCGCATTTGATCGCCTACCATCGCAGTGGTCGCCGCCGCATCGAGCCACATGGCCGCGAATGGCGGCAGGCCTGCGCCGATCTCGGCATCGCCGGTGAAAAAGCACAGCATCGTCTGCCGCTGCCGCGCAAAGAAGTTGAGCGCAAGCTGACCTACGCCTGCCCCGCCTGCCAGACCACGGTGCTGCGCGTGCGCAAATTCCGCCGCCCCACTGCCTGCCTGCATTGCTGCCGGCTTCATGCTGGGGGCCAGTATGACAGCCGCTTTCGTCTCGCGCTGGTGGAGCAGGCTTAGACTGTTGAGCGGTGGCGTTTCAGCTTCCACCCAATCGCCAGCCACAGCAGCAATCCGCCCGTGAGACAAAGCAGACGTGAAGTCGTCTTCGGATCACCCACGCGCTTGAGTGCAATCTCCAGCACCGCGTGGTCCTTCAACTTCGAGAAATGATGCGCCGTGCCATTCAGTGGCAGCTCGATCCCCAGCGCACGACGTCCCGTGGGGCGCAGGGATTCAACCGTTTGCGCGAGGATGCGGGGCAGCTCTTTGCCATCGTCATCGGCTTTCATGAGTGCATCCACCGCAGCTGGTGCACCGAAGGGATCTCCGCCCATGGCTGGAGGAGGCGCAGCAGGTGTAGCTGGCGCACCAAACGGATCAGCACCCATGGCAGGGGCTGCGGCTGGCTTGAGTTCGTCCATCGTCGGTGTCACCAGAGGCATATCGAGTACCTGCGGTGGCGCGGAAGTGTTAACGGCAGCAAACACTGTAGTCTGAGTGTTGGATGCGACCGTTGCGCCAGAGATAGCGAAAGATCCAGTCCCAGGGGCTGACAAATTCGAGAATACCCTCTCGTTACCGAGAGCAAGACCGTCACTGTTGGAGATCATGCCCGACGTGCCCCCCATGCCATGGGTGTTCAGTCCAGCATTGTTGTCAGCGCGAATGAGCGGTGCGCTGTTGAAAGCCACCCCGGCACCACCGCCCGGCAGGGTCTGCATTTCTTTGCGATCAAACAGCACACTTTCTGCCGGCTTCTCCATTGCCACGCCGCCGCTGCCCGCGATGGCAGTTGCTCCTGCTCGTGGCATTGCCACTTGCGAACCATTGCCGAGGTTGTTGCTACGAGCATTCGAGTTCACAGTGTTGACCGAACCTGTGGCGTTCTGGGTCAAAATCTGTGAGGTTTGGGAGCTGCCCGTCAGCAAGCTGTCGATGCTGGCGTTATTGATGCTGAAGCCTCCAGACCGGTTTCCGGCGGTGATGGGTCCGCCTCCGTAAGGGGACGCGCTGTTGGCAAAGTAGGTGTTGTCCACCGCCACGTTGTCATTGAAAAGCTGCCCACCGTTCGTCGTGATCGAGCCGCTGAAGGTGTTGCTCCCTGCAAGTCGCAACGGCTGCTGTTGCGGCGCGGCGCTGTTCATGCCCCAGGATGTTTTCCCCTGCTCGATTTTACCGGCATCCTTGCCACCCTTTGTCGTGGCTTTCCTGCTGGCATAGTTGTTGTCCCAGTTCCCTTTGAGCAGCTCCTGCTGCTGCTCCACCTCGGTGTCCATCTTGGACTGTTGATCGCGCCGTCGAGACAGCATGAGAGATCCACGGCCTGCCTTGCTCATCAGCTCGCGCTTCTTTTCCTGCACCATGTGTGCCAGCGCATTCGCATCACGATACGCGGCTTCGGCATCTCCGTAATCGAGCTTGCCGGACGACAGCGCGCGGTTCGCCTCGCCGAGTTCGCTCAGCATGCCTTCGAGCTGCAGCAGTTCGCGTCCAGCGGTGTCGTTGGCAGTCATGTTGCCGTCGAAATCCTTGAGGTTCCAGCCCTGCGGCGTCCACACCGTCCATGTCGTGCGTTCCACGGAGAGCCCCACGATCTCGGGATCATCCAGCTTTGCGCTCTGCTGCAGCCCGCTGCCTTGCGCAAAGCGATAAATCATCTTCACCTCCAGCGCCCGCTGTCCGGGCCGCGTGTGGATGAGCGGAATCAGGCGCACACGTTTGCCGTTCTGCGTTTCTTCATCAGCACGCACCGGCTCGCCGGAAACACTCACGCTGATCAGCTCCGCCTTGTCGGGAAGGAGCACCGGGAGGAATTGAAGCGAACGATTGATCAGCGAATACTGCGCGATGTCCCAGCGCGAGCCGTCCGGGCGCAGGACGGTCGTCAGATCCGCCAGCGTGATCAAGGCGGCATTGCCTTCCGTGCTCGTGAGCTGCTGGTAGGCGAGCTTCAGCGCACCATCGCCCGTGGCGCGGAAAAACTGGGGTCGTGCGAGGCCGGTGGGCAGATAGGGTAGTGTTTCACGGGCCACAGTCTCCAGCGCCGTCTTCTGGGTTGTTTTCGACTCGCGTGATGAAGTATTATCGAGCACGAACCAGCGTGTGAGACGGCTGGCGTCTGCCACTTTCACAAACGGTACGTCAAGCTCTGCGGTCAGAGGGAGGTCGAGATCGAAGGTGAGTTCGGCGCGGTCGAGGACTTCGGTTTGGAGGGAGCATTCGTAGATGCGGTCGGCACCTTCGATGTGGGAGCGTGTTTCACGCAGCAACGGGCCGCTGACGACTGCTTCCGGGAGGGCGGCGGGGAGACGGACGCTGAGTTGGCGCAGGGCTCCTTGTTCCACCAATGCCACGACTTGCTGAGAGATGCGGATTCCTGCGTCTGAGGCGAGCACTAGGAGCATGGTTTCTGCTGAGAAACGGGAGGGCTGCCGTGTCAGGGCCACATCCACGCTCCAGGCTGCGCCTTCGTACTGCAGGGCGCGCTTCTTTTCCATAGGTGGGGCGATGGCGAAGACGCTGTCGAGGACGGTGACATCGAGCTCTTTCAGTTGTGTCGGATTCGGCAACTTTACATCATTTGCGGCATGCGCGACGATCAAGGCCTTGCCGCTGATCTTTTCGTAATTTTCCAGTTTCAGCGGTTCCAGTTTCCATGTGGTTACGGGCTGGGCCGCAACCTTCGCCAGATGCACCACAACGCGTGCCTCGGGTCCGGCGATGTTGGGGTCGAGCTGCAAGTAAAGTTGAGAGCCTTCATGCTGCCATGCGGTGAGCGCGGGGCCTTGCACGGCCTGGACTTCGTAATCGGCGGGCAGTCCCACCACGGCGCGGGTCCAGAGGCCGCGTTTGCGTTTCAGCGTTAGAGCCGCCAGCAGCTCTGCTTTCTGTTCGGAGAGTTGAAAGACATAGCTCACGTCGGCTTCGGCAAAGAGGGCGGCGGGTTGCACGTCGTAGGTCGGTGCTGTGGTGCCGGTCCACTGCCAGCGTCCGGCATCCAGCAAACCATTGCGGTCAGCGTTTGTGGTGCGCTGGGCGGTGCTGGCGTTTACCTTTACTTTCATCGAGTCATCGTGCAGCAGCGCCATCTCCTGCTTCAAGCGTTGGGCCAGTGGTTGGATCACAGGCGTCGTGCGTACTCCGGCAGCATGGAGAAAACGTTGTGCGCCTTCGATGCGCATGACGGCACCATGGCTCACTTCATGCCGCAGGGTGATCGTGAAGACCAGTTTTCCGCCGGAGCGTCGCACCTGCGTCGTCATTGTCGGCACCCGGACCATGCCTGCGCTGGGAATCGTGGTGTAGGTGTTCAGCGTGCCGATTTCCAGACCGCCATCATCCACGGCAAATTCCAGGGTGCGCCGGACTGCGCCGGGGAATTCATATTCGATCTCCGCGTCGAGCGTTTCTGGTTCCAGCTCGCGCAGGGTCAGAGTGCCGCGCACGGTGGCCGCAGGCACCGGTCCTTCGCCACGCTCCAGACCGCGTGCGGAGCGTTGCAGCCGCACTTCACGGTGGGTGCCCAGCGTTTGGGTGAAGCGCCGCCCTGAGGCCTGCTCCTCCACCGTGGTGGCGGCTGCGCCATTCACACGCAACCAACCGTCCGACTTGGGTGTGTGCAGCGACAGCATGCCGGAGAGAGCTGGCGGTAGTCGCAGGGTCAGGTCATTCCAGTCATGGGCCAGTGGCAGCGTGGCGGTCAGCTCGATGGCATGGGTGCCCGGTTGTTCGAGGGTGAGGAGGTTTTCGCTCAGCGCGGCGGATTTGCCATCCACCCGGACCTCGCCTACCAGCCCTTGGGTGGTGTCCTTGCCATTTTCGATTTGAGCAAAAGGCAGCAGCAGCTTTGTCCACTCGCCGCGTGTCGTGGCGGTGATGCGTGCTTCCAGAACGAGGCCGCGTTCTTCGATGCGGCCTTGATACAGTGCGCTGTGGATTACCGCATGTTGTGTTGCATCTGTGTCTGCGGGAAGGGCGCGGCGATTTTCCTTGGCCAGCTTCCAGAGGCGCTGGAATTCGTCATAGCCGAGGTAGAAGCGTTCGGCTTTCTGGGCGTCCAGCGGCAGCTTGGCATCATACGGAATGATCACGGTATGGGCTGCGGGATCAGGGGGTGGGTTCTCAGCTGATAGAGAAGAAGCGAGGGTGAGGAAAATGACGAATGCGGAATGACGAATGACGAATGAGCGGAGCGGACCCATTTGAGGGCGCGTCACGGCAAACAACCAGCCGAGTGAATGGAGCGCCAGAGCGCAGATCCAGCCGAAGGCCACGGCGTTGGTGAGCGCCAGCAGGGTGCCTTCGAGCAGGAGCGGCATGCCCCAGGCGGTCAGCACCAGGACGAGCAGGGTGAGGAACCAGGGACGGCGTCTGCCAAAGCGCCAGAACAAGGCTAGGCCCACCGCCATGGCGAGGACGGCGCGCACCATTTGCTGTGACCAGGAAGTGTAATGGAGTGCGAGCATCTCCGGTGGCTGTGCGCCGTGGAAGCGCAGCAGCCTCCCAGTCTCCGGCAGCTCCACATCCAGCGGGATCAGGCCGGATTTGGAATGCATTTCATTCCTGACTACGGAATCAACAAACGCAGCCACCAAATCGAGATTTGGCTGGGTATTGCGAACCACGAGCGTCGTGTTCGTGGGATTGTAACTTGCGCTCGCCCCTTCAGGAAACGTGATGCCAGCCCCTTCAAGAGCTTGTTTAGCTGTGAGGCGGCTGCCACCGCCTGCTGAGAGAAAATTCGGCCGCACACGGTAGCTGCGCGTGAACTGTTCGCTGGCGTTCTCCGAGAGCGGCACCACCAGCACCGCGTGTGTCTCGACTTTGTACTTCATCTGCGCCAGCTCGGTGACGTAGCGCAAGGCCTCGCTCAGGGGCACGTCTTTGAGATCAAGCGTGATGCGGGCGTTTGAGGGGGTGTTGCCCGTTCTGAGAATCATTGATACCCCTTTGGTCCCCGAGGCGTCCGTGAAGGTGTCTAGGTCACGTGACTTTACGCGGAGGTATTCAATGGCTTCTTCGATGGTAGCGTCTTGCAACTGCACAGTGGGGATAATGATCTTGTTCATTTTCTCGGTCAGGAAGGCTCCAGGAGAGCGTCCGACACCATAGTCGAAGGCAATCGAAGCCCCTTGCTCCGGCACTTTGTCCTCCCACCCTTCACTCACTTGTGCCAGCATCTTCGCACGCTGGTGATCGTAGGCGGTCTTGAAGTAAGCCTGCCTGCGCCGCTCTGCATTCTCGATGCCGCGTCGGGCGGCGCTGTTGTAGGGGTCGGTGCGCAGCACGTCCTGGTATTGAGAGATGGCGGCGTCGTAGTTGCCGATCTCGACGCTGGTATTTGCCAGGAGCAGACCGCTCTGCACCTTCATCACTTCGGCGTTCGAGGTAGAAGGCCAACGACTCGGGTCGTTGAGCTGCTGCAGCATCGTCGTGGCGGACTTGTGTCCAGGCACGAGTTGCAGCGCTTCATTGAGCAACTGGCGCGCTTGGTCGTACACTTTTTGTTTCGCCCATTCCTGCGCCACTGCAACGCTGCAATCCACCTGCTTGAGCTTGGCGAGGTTCAGCCAGTTTTCTGCCATCGGTGCATTCTCCAACGACTGCACCGCTGAACGATAGGACTCGAGAGCCGCTCCATAGCCGCCGTAGCCGAACTGCTTGTCTCCGCGAGACATGTCCGCGCGCGCTTCTTCAACCTGTTTATTAGGGAGCGGGGGCAGCAAAGAGTTCGGCCTGTCCGCAAGGAAATCGGCGGGTGCTGCCATGACTTCAAAAGAGGATCCCCACCCCAGCGGCTTTCCGAGGACTGAGGCTAGGCGTGACAGAAAGCCGCGATCATCGGCATCATTCACGACATGCGACTGCTCCAGCGTGGTGTCCACTTTGGCATAGCCAAACGCACCGGGGGCGTACACGGCCCAGTCGGTGCTCAGCACGGGCACGTTGCCGACGAGGCGGATGGGTTCGAGGTTTTGCGTGCCGCTACGGCCCCACACCGGCTTTTGCTGCCGGTACTGCACTTGCACCAGGGTATGCAGCGCGTTGGCGGAACCGGCGGGCAGCGGGATGGCGATGGCGTTTTCGACGCTGCGCACGGGCTTCACCGCCTGACCACCGCTGGAGGTGCTGAGGAGTTCGGCATCCTGCGGCAAGTGCAGGCTCACGAACTGCTCGCCGGAATGACTCAGGTCGAGCGTGGCCTCGTGCAAGCTGTGACCGTCGGTGCCGAGGACGGAGGTGAGAGCCATGCGGTTCACCACGAGCGCGGCGAGTTCGGAGTGGGCATGGCGTTGCGCGGTGATCGTCAGGGCGTTGTCACCCGCGCCATAGGTGAAGGCGCTGGTGATGCGATGCCTTGGCTGATAGTCCGCCACCACCGGCACGCGCAGGACGTCCAGCGGCTGCATGTTTTGGATTTTAGTGGAGAGCTGAGTGTCGGTGTTGGCTTCGATGATCCAGGTGCCGGCGAAGCGGCGTGACTGCGGGAATTCGAGGTGAGGGAGGGTGGCGGTGAGGGTTTGGTTGGTGGGAGCAGCGGGTTCACTGCGGGCAGGAATGCCCCCGTTACTGGGGAGGCTCATGCGCCAGCGGATGTTCTGCCGTCCTTTGGATTCCTGGCGCAGGGTGCAGGTCCAGACGCCGGTGGCTTCATCGAGCTGCTGCTCGCCGACGAGCGGGGAGGTCACCCGCAACAGCTTTGCATTCTCGACGGGCAGTTTGACCTGAAAGGTGCGCAGGGGCGCGCCACTGATGTCGAGGGTGAACTGGCCTTCGATCTCGATGGTGCGGGCACGCGGCAGGGCATAGGCGGTGACCTCGGTGGAGAAGACGGACTCGGCGCGTTCCACCTCAAACGTCAGTGCATGCTCGCGGAGGCCGAACCATGCCATGCGTCCCTTCACTGGAGTGAGGCGCGCATCACGGTCTTCCAGTCCTTTGGCCTCCTTCAAGGCCACGCGCCAAGCATCGTCAAAGTCCAGCGCGGTGTAGCCCGCCACTTTGACGGCGTCTGGGATGTCGAGCTGATGAACCGTAATCGTTTCCGGATTCTTCGGCCCCGTCCAGGCCTTGGTGAGTTTCAGGCGCGAGGTAACACTGAACTCAAGCGGACTGGCCGGTACTATGGGCTCGACAGGAAGAATCGTGAGGGTCTGGCCGACGCGTCGCCAGGTGAGACGATAAGCCATCAAAGCTTGCGACGAATTTACAACCAACTGTTGTGACGTACTGGAGGGTAAGGTCGAACCAACAGGCGTCGATAAAATCGTGATGAATTCTTCTCCAGGCGGCAGCGTGAGTTTGACCTCCGTGACGGAGCGGTCGCTGCGGAGCACGAGCTTGCGCTCGATCTGCACGCTGTCCTTGTCGATGCGGGCGATGACATCGACATCCGATTCGATGCGGGGTTTGGAGGTGCGTAGCACGAGGCGTGGCTGATCGACACCGAGCTGGAATTCAAACTGGTCGCGTGCCAACGGTTTGGCACCGGTGAGATCGAGGAAATCGAGATCCTGGGCGAGCTGGAGACTGGCCCGCGTACGCAGCGGCGGATTCAGTGCGAGCAGCGGCAGTTCGCCGGCGTCCGCGACGGAGTTGATCAGACGGCGCAGATTCACCGTGAGATCATGCATGCCGCCATCACGTTCGAGGGTGACGAACAGCTTCGCTCCGTCCTGCCGCCAGCGGCGCACGGCCATACCGCTGACATCGGTGACCTGGGTGTCCTTGCCGACGAGCTGCCACTCGATCTCTGCCTCTCGTGGCGAGTTCTCCTGTACGCGTACGCCGAAGCGGAGAGATGTCGCCACGTTGGATTCCGACACCGAGACATTGGCCTCCGCTGTTGCGGAAAAACGCAGCGGCTGCGCGGCTGCCGCTGGCGGCGATTCCATCCAGCGCACGCGAAACGCACGTGGCGCGCCGTGCTTGATGGTCGATTCGGTGTCGTTGTAGCCGCGATGATCGAAGGCGACCTTGAGCGTGTCGCCTTGGCGCTCGTACGCTGATCCGGCGAGCAGTCGCACTCCGGCAGGCAGGGTGAGATTCAACACGCCGCCGAAGGGCACTTCCGGCACCTCCAGCGTGTGCTCTCCGGCGCGCAATCGCAGCCACACCGGCACCCTGGCCTCGAAGCGCAGCTTGGCCGTACCCGGACCTTTGGCGAAGAGGACCAGCTCGCTGGCAGTCGTGGTCATGTCTCTCTGCGGCGCTTCCACGTAGGCCAGCACGTTGCCTTCAGAGGTCACACTGCCCATGTCAAACGGCCAGGCGAACTTGGTGCTCAGCCAGTCTTTCGAGGGCAGTTGCAGGGTGAGTTCGCCGCGCAGAGTCACGCTCGCAGCACCTGGCTCCACCTGGCCCTCCAGCCGCAGGCCTTCGATGGCGATGATCTTCGGCGGCGCGAGCTTGGGGTCTTCTGCAGGCTGGGTTTTGCCTGCGTCGCGGATGAGGGCTTCGTACTGCTCAGGGGAGAGCATGATGGCGTTCGGATGTGCTTTGAGGACGGTGTCGAGGTCTTTGGTGGGGACCCAGAGTTCTTGGCGGGTGGGCTCGGCTGCAATGACGGATGACGAATGGAGAGCCGAGCAAAGCGAGACAGCCAGCACGGCGAAGCGCGTGCTGCTCCGAAGGAGCGAGCGAAGCGAAGCAATGACGAATGCCAGAGCACGCTGGAGGTTTGGGCTGCGACGGGACGCGGGAGCTTTGCGCGGGCCGGTGAACGTTCGAAAGCGCCGGAGGACTGGCGCACTCCAGGACGCTGCCGCGCAGGTCGTGCGGGGGGTGGGATGAGGGGTTTTCATCTCACTGGGCGGCTGGAGTTGGATTGGTTGGGGGAATGGGGGGCGGGGCTGGAGGGGGCGGTGGGGTGGCGCGGCGTTTCGTCCACGAGGAGTTCAGCCACTGCCATGTGCGCAACGCCAGGCTCAGCACACTGCGGAACACCCAGGCGAGCAGGAGGATGAACGCGGCCAGCATCGAGGCGAGGAGGACGGGGACGTTGGCGGCGCTGAAGAGGCCGGTGAGCAGCATGGCACCGAGGCCGAAGATCGCCAGATAGCGCAGTTTCTCCTGCGGACTGCGGTTCCAGCAGCGCACGCCGGCGATGAGTGAAACGAGGAATGCCAGGGCCTGATAGAAGAAGGTGATGCGCCTGCCACGGAAGGTCACGCCGATCTCGGCGGGAGGGCCGAGACGATGCAGCACCTCACGATGGCCCTGCTGCTGCACCTGGGAGCCGTAGAGGGTGCGCACATCACTGTCGATGTCGGGCATCTGGCTCTGCTGCGCATCATCCAGGGTGTCGAGCTGCGGACCGAAGGCGGGCAGCACCTCGTTGACGATGCTTTGCATCATGCGCCAGGAGCGGTTGCGTGATTCCGGCGAGAGGGGGCCGCTGAAGCCGGTGTAGTGCCATTCGTTAGCCGGCAGGAAGAGAGTGTGACGGGTCTCCATGATGCCGACATCCGCCACCTGCGGTGCGGCCACCGCGATGCTGCCCCACCAGCCGAGTTTTTCACCGGGGTATGGGCTGGGAGATTCGAACACGAAGCGCACGGGGAAGGCCACGCGTGCGGCATCGCCGCTGGGCAGACGCACCAGCATGTCCTCGCTGCCTTCACGCCGCATGGGCTGCTGCGCTTCACGGTTTACAAACACGTCCGACTGCAAGCGCGAGCCCTGCGGCAGCTTCACGACGAGGAATTGGAGGTCGTTGTTCTTCACCCAGTAGATCACCTCGGTGGTCTGCGCCTTGTCGGTGGCGACGGCGGTGGTGAGATCCGCATGCGTGATGACGGCCTGCGGCACGGGAATGAAGCTGTTTTTGGCGAGTTCGACGCTGAGCTTGATCGGCAGCGAGCGATATTTATAGGCGAGGAAAATGCCGGGCCGCTGCAACTCGCCGCGCAGTTCGCGGGCGTCGATTTCTTCGAGTGTTTCGGGCTCCGCCTTGCGGATTTCAAGGCTGTCTGCCTTCACCACGGCGACCTGTCCAGTTTCTTGGAAGGCTCCGGGCACATGCACATGAAAGAGGTCCATCTTGCCGGTTTTGCCGGCTTCGAGCGCAATGGGGCGTTCGAGATTTAAGCTCAGGGAAAAACTGCCCTGGCGCTCGCTGCGCAGCACCACCTCCCACAGCGCGTAGCTGGCGGCATCTGGCAACGTCACTGGCTGCGGAGGCTGGTAGGCTTTGTTGATTTCCTTCACCTGCGGATCGACGAAGCGAATCTCTCCCGCGACCTCCTTGGGCACTGCGAGAACAAAGCGATCCGTGGCGGCATAGGCGACATCAAAGGCGAGGGTCCAGGTGTGGCGGGTGGACTGCTCCTTCACCTCGACCAGCGTCAGTACCTCCACGCTGACCTGCGAGCTGCGGCTCTTCAGGCTCAGGGTGGCGGGCTTGGCGGTGTCGCGATAGCGGAAGGCCAGCTCGGTAGCGTTGGCCTCGTTTTGCAGATGCACGGCGCTCACGTCCTCTTGCTGGAAGTCGCCGATGTCCTTCGTGTTGGGTTCCAAGCTCGAATGAATGACCGCGCCGACGAGCGCCTCGTGCCGCGTGACATTTTGCAGCATGAACACGGGCAGCACGACATCTGCCGTGGCCTGCGTGCGGGTTTGCCGGGCGGTGAGCGTGAATTTGAAATCACCCGCAATTTGTTTCGGCAGTTTGATGACCAGGTCTGCGCCTTCCATGTTCCAGGATTCGATCTGGCCTTTCACATCCGTGATTGTCCAGCCGGCGGGCGGGGTGAGGCGCGTCTCGAAGATACCGACGCGGCGCACCGTGTAGCTGAACTCCGTGCTCAAGGTCGCGGCCTCGCGGCGCACATTGAGTTTCGTCAGGCTGGAGGCCTCGACCTGTGGTTTTGCCTCGGTGACATCCAGGGTGAGCTGGTAGGGCTGCCGCAGGATGCGGAATGTGCCGACCTGGGAGCGGCTGTCTCCGGCCAGCGAGCGCGTGGTGGAGGTGAGCGTCTTGGGTGTAACGTCGAGCTGCGCTTCCGCGCCGACCACGACTTCGCCATTCGCCTGGGCGGCACCGATGACCTCGATGTCCGGGACGCTGACCTCGGCGGGGAGTTTGGCCACGGGGCCTTCAAGCTGGAGCTTGAGCGCGTAATCGTCACGCAGCGGTTTTTCCGGCAGCACGACGAGGGTTTTGCGGCCAGCCTTGCCGGTCACGGTTTCGATCTTCCACTCTTTGATGCCTGCGCCTGTAACGCCGAGGATTTCCTGATCGGCAGGCAGGCCGATTTTCAATTCGTTGATCGGCGCACGCAGGATGCGCAGCGCGATGTCTGCCGTTGTGGCCACGGAGCCGATGCCGATCTGCGTGGTCAGTTTGTGCTGGGCAAGCACCAGCGGGCTCATCTGCGTGACGGCCTGTGCGGCACCCCAAGCGATGTTTTGCTGTGAGCCGGCACCGAAGAAGCAGGCGAACTGCGTCTGCCCGGCCTCCACCTGGGCGGTGAAAGCGGCGGCGGGATTGAGTTCAAACTCCAGACCTTCTCCCGGCACGGTGATGCTGAGACGCGAGACTGCCGCGCGGGGCAGGTTTAGCGTGACGTGTGACTTGCCTGCGCTGCGGATGATCGGCGCATAAATTTTCAGGGTGATCTCATAGACGCCCTTCTCCGGCAGCATGAGATCGCTGCCATCCGCCCGTGAACGCAGCACGGCCTTGCCCGTTTCTGCTTCGCCGATCCCGGGAGCGGCTTTCTCCGTCAGCGGCAGCAGCACCCAGCCTTTCTGGAAGGATTCCGCCGTGATCTTGGCGTCCAGGATCACGCTGTCGCCCTCGACACGGCCGGTGTACTCGGCTTTGGCCAGCACGGCTGCAGCGGGTGGCGGCTTTTCGTCCTCCGCGCGTTTCAGCGTGAGTTCGTTCCAGAGGTCGAGGAATTCGCGATAGGGTAGAAAGACACCCTTGCCACCGTCCTTGAAGACTTTCTCGAGTTCGTCGAAGGGCACATACACGCGGCGTTCACGCTCGCGCACGGGGAGTTTGTCATCGGACGGCGCAGGTGTCTGCGCGTTGACGGAGGTGAAGCAGGAAACAAAGAGGAGGGACAGCAGCGCACGCATGAGAATTGGTGGGTGGGTTTTGTTTTCGCGAATTTTTTATCAGGAATAGGGCTTTTTGACGAGAGCAGATGTGGCAACGCTCGGTAATGACTTAGGAGCAGCACGCGGCAGGTGGGGCGTTCTTGGGAGGATGTTTCCGCCAAACTCGGGCACTCGATCTGCGTTTATGCTTGACCTCAGCGTTCCCACCCGCTGCTTTAGCGTCACTCAACCCTCCCGTCATGAAAACCGCCTCGCGTTTCCTTACTCTTGCTTCCGTCTGCCTGATCGCTGCCAGCGCCAATGCGCAGCTCGCGGAAGAATTCCACACTTGGACGAACACTTCCGGCAAGCAGGTGGAGGCGACTTTGGTTTCGGTCGATGCGGTCGCCAAGAAGCTGAAGATCAAGACGAAGGACGGGCGCGAGTTTGACGTGCCCATTGCCAATCTGAGTCCGGCCGATTTTGACTATGCGAAGGCGCGCTATGCTGCGATGCAGGCACCGCCTGCTGCCCCACCTGCGGTGGCGATGCCTGCGACGCCAGCGGGGACACCGCCTGCGACCCCTGCCGCCACGACACCACCTGTGACGCCCGCCGCCGCTCCGAAAGGGAAAACTGCGGGCGCGAGCAAACCTGCGCCGCCTCGGCCTGCGATCACGGTGATTCCCCTGGCGAAATTCAAGGCCCCCTCGACCAACGATTACCTCAGTGGCATCGCCAAAGTGCGTCCGCGCCTGATTCACAACGCGGCGGGCTGGGCGGCCCTGAAAGGGCAGATCGCGGTGGATCCGGTGCTGGCGAAAATCATGGAGGCCATGAAAGCTTCCGGCGAGGATTTGCTGAAGGACCCCGAACTGGCCCGCATCAATGGCGACACCGGGGGAGAAGGACCGAAGGCGATGTATCGCATGGGCCTGCTCGGAGCCTTGCACTACGGCGATGGCGACCTCAAGTGGCATGAACGTGGGGTGCGTGAGCTTATCGCCCTGACGGACAAGGTGTCTTTCCGCGACTGGCATCCTGATCTCATGGACAATGTGACCGACATGGTGGCGGCCACCGCGCTGGGATATGACTGGTTCCGCACGGGATTGAACACCGAACAAGCCGCCGTCGTCCGCACCTATCTGGCGGAGAAAGGCATCGCGGCCTTGATCGCTCACCTCGATGGTGAAGAAATCCCCGAGAGTGCCAAAGGACAATCCGGCGGCCAGACAGGAACGAAATCCAAGGTGCCAGCAAAAGCGCCGGCGAAACCCCAGGCGAAACCGGATGTGGGCAAACTGCTGCCGGACAGCAAGCAGATGGCCGCCGCCTCCGCACTGCTGCTCTCCGCCATCTGCCTGGTGGATGAGGAGCCGTCCATTGCCAAAAAAGCGGCGGATGCGGCCGCCAAGGTTTTTGGCAAAGGCATCGTGCGTTTTGCACCGGGGGGCGTCTGGCCTGAAGGCCTGCAGGCGGGTGAAGCGGTGATGGATTACGTGGCGATGGTCTCCGAGTCCCTGAAGGCCGCCGCCAACCGTGATCTCGGCATCAGCCTGCTGGAAGGCATCCCACAGTTTAATACTGCCCGCATGCATATGATGGGCCCGAGCGGTCAGACTTTCAATTTTGGCGACACCAAAGGCCTTGTCTCCACCCGTCCGTGGGTGGCCACCTGGCTGTGTGGCATCGCGGGGAATCCCGGCATCCGTGCCGTTGCCGCAACCGCCAAACAGCCTGTGACCGCCGCCTATTTTGGGCAGGTCGGTAACTTCATCTACTATAATCCGCACGCCGCCGGAGACGGCACGGCGGACTCGATGGACTACGCGCAGCCCGGCGGCTTTGTGGCCACCTCACGCTCCGGCTGGGAGAAGACGGATTACTTCATTGCGGTCAAAGGAGGGGAGAATGAAGACACCACGGCGCAGCTGGACATCGGCAGTTTTGTGCTTGAAGCCGGCGGTGAGCGCTGGGGGATTGAGCTTGGTGCTGAAATGGACAAAGCCCCCGGGTTTGAAGTCAAACCGGGAGCTGACCGCACCAAGCGCCTGGCGCTTTATCTTGAAAACACGCTGGGTCAGAACACGCTGGTCATAGACGGCAATCAGCAGGAACTCGACGCCCAAGCTGCGGTGCTGCTGGGTGCCTCGACACCGGAACACGGCCTCGCTGTGGTGGATATGACCAAGGCCTACTCCAAACCGGCGAAGGATGTGCATCGGGGAGTCATGGTGGTGCGCGGGACGAAGCCCTACATCGTGCTGCAGGATGATCTCCTCATGAAAAACACCGGCTCGATCACCTGGAGCATGCACACGAAGGCGGAGATCAGCGCCAGCGGCACCACGGCCAAGCTCACTCAGGGAGGGAAGACGCTGGTCGCCACGATTGTTTCGCCTGCATCCGCGTCCTTCAGCTCTGGCGAACCGCCCGAAGCCGCCAGCGAGCAGGCCCGCGATCTGGTGAAGGAAAAGGTCCATGTGCTCAAGGCTTTGGTCGATGGCGCCAAAGGTCCGCAGAGTCTGTGCATCACGTTTGCCATAGATGAAGCGCCTGCGCATACGGTCACGCCGATAGCGACGTGGGTGAAGAAGTGATCAGGGCCGCATGCTGGGGTGACGCTACTCCCCTGCCCGGCGCAGGCATTCTCTCCACGGCTGCACGGCTGCACGGCTGCACGGCTGCACGGCTGCACGATTCTTCGCGTGCAATGTCAAGGTGGCCGGGAATTCGACTTCGAGCAAAGAGGTCATGAGATTATCGCCATGCTAATCCGACTTTTTGCTGGCTTCAATCCCGCAACTTGCATCTTGGCCAAGTTCAGGCCCGTGGGTGCGCGGCCTCGTAGACTTCCTTCATGCGCTGGGTGGAGACGTGGGTGTAGATCTGCGTGGTGGAGAGGCTGGCATGGCCGAGCAGCTCCTGCACGCTGCGCAGATCCGCGCCGTTGTTGAGCAAATGGGTGGCAAAGCTGTGGCGCAGCTTGTGCGGGGTGAGGTGGACCGGCAGGCCGGAGGCGCGCCAGTATTTCATGATCACATCGTCCACGGCCTGGCCGGTGATGCGGGTGCCCAGCTTGCTGCGGAAGAGGGCACCGTCATGCACGCCGGCCTTGGCACGGTAGCGCTGCACGGCCTCCAGCGCTGCGGTGCCCACGGGACAGAGGCGCTCCTTTTTGCCTTTGCCAAAGACGCGCACGGTTTCGGTGTAGGTGTCGATGTCTGCCACGTTCAGCGCCACCAGCTCGCTGAGACGCATGCCAGTGCTGTAAAACAGCTCCAGGATGGCGGTGTCGCGCTCTGGAGCCCACACGGCGTCGCGCTTGGATTTTTCCAGGGTCAGGGGCAGCGCCAGCATGGCCTCCACCTGCGTCACGGTGAGCACCACGGGGAGCTTTTTTTCCCGCTTGGGCAGTTGCACTTCGAGCAGAGGGTTGGCTTTCCAACCACGGCGGCGGGTGAGCCATTTGAAAAAACTGCGCAGCGCGGCGAACTGCAGGCGGATGGTGGCCCGGCCGCGCTCGCGCTTCATCAGGTCGAAGAGGAACGCGCGGAAGTCATCGGCGGTGAGTTCGCTCCAGCCTTTGAAGGGCGTGCGCCATTCGCGGAACTGGCGCAGGGCCAGCTCGTAGTTTGCCAGCGTGCGTTCCGAGGAGCGGCGCTCCACTTCCATGAACTCCAGAAAGTCGGCGGCGAGCTTGTCCTCCATGGCGTTCAGCCTCCGGTACGTTTTGCGCGGCAGACGCTGCAGATTTCATCGCCGGAGTCCAGCACGCGGAAGTCCAACTGAGGGTCATCCAGCTCTGTTTTTTTGCAGACGGAGCACTGGTGGAAAAAGGTGCCCTGGGGGATTTGTGCGGATTCAAAGCGACCACGGCGTGAGGCGATCTGGGCCATGCGCGCCCGTTCGCTGAGGAAAGCGGGGCCGAAGGCGACGAGGTAGTTTAGGTGCCCAAGCAGCACGGGGAACAGCAGCGAGGGCTCACGCATGACCAGAAAAGCCGTCATCCCCGCGCTCAAGGCGGCGACCCACTTCATTTTGATCGGCAGGATGAAGTAGATGTAGATTTCCTCATTCGGATACAGCGTCGCAAAGGCGAAGAGCAGGGTTTGATAGAGAAACATGCCCTGAGCCGGCCAGTGAAACAGCAGTGCTCCCAGCGTGACTGCAAACATCCAGCCGAAGATGTAGAGGTTGACGCGAAAGGCACCCCAGGCCGATTCCAAACCACGGCCAATCCACATCATGAACAGCGCTGCGATCAGCGCCCAGATGAGTGAAAAATTGCCGGGGATGAACACATGGGTGAACAGCCGCCAGACCTCGCCGTGCATCACCCGTGTCGGATTCAGCTCAAGAAACTGCAGATACGCCGCCGCGCCTTCTGGCGACATCACCATGACCATGAAAAGCACCAGCAATTGGAACCCGGCGATGACCTGCACTAGGCCGGGAATGGCGAAACGACCGTATTTGGACTCTAATTTGGAAATGAGGGGCATGTCGGTTGTTTGGTAGTCCGGTTTCAGCGCGGAGCCAAGAGAAGAACGAACGTCACACACAACGCGGCGAGCCAATCGCGCGCGCCAAAGCGATCGGCATCTCCGGTGAAGCGCAGCAGTTTGAACAGGGCCCCCGTGGGGCAGCCGTAACGGCAGTAGGCGAGCGGGGTGACGAGGGAGAGCAGCAGGCCGCCGATGGCGATGGCGATGCTGGCCCAGCCTGCGACGCGGAAGAGGTAGGCATCAAAGGGCTCCAGCGCGTTCAGATTGACTGGCAGCGTGAAGCAGACGCTGAAAAGGACCAGGGCGAGGAGGATGAAGGGCAGTTTGGACAGCAGCTTGTCGAGTGTTTTTGAGGGAGACCACTGCCATGGCAAGCGCCGCACCAGGAGCTGCTGCAAGGCACCGTGCGGGCAGATGTGGTGGCAGTAGAGCTGCTTGCTGGTGAAGACGGGTCCCAACAGGGCCACGGCGGCGAGCAGCACCAGTCCGTGCGCATTGCGCCAGGGAGTACCATGCGTCGCCCAGCCTGCGAGCAGTCCTTGGGACAGCATTTCACCCGCAATGAAACCGCCATAAATCACCAGCAGCGCATGATGCAGGTGGCGGCACCATGCGCGGCCACGCAGCGGGGTGAAGGCCATCAGCAGCGCTGCCAGGAGGATGGCCACATGGCCGATATCCTGCCAGCGCCAGCGAATCTGCTGCCACCAGCCGCTTCGGGCCTCCTGCTCATGGAGCAGGGACTCGGCACGCACGCGCACGCCTTCGGCGATGCCGTAGCTCGTCTGCGTGGCCCCGGAAACGCCTTCGACACCTGCGGCATTGAAGTCGATGTGCGCGATCTTCTCGGTCGTCATGCCGTCAAAGGTTTTCAAAAAGGCGGGATCGCCGGTGACGTAGCCCACATACTGCTCCGTGTCATAGCTCCGCCGCAAGGCGATGCCGCGCAGCGTTGAGCCGCTGGCATCCATGAGCATGAAGGTGTCGCTCGGTCCTTTGTAGCCGACGGTGCCGTCGGAGGCTGGTGCGGTGCGAACGGCCAGTGCGATCACCGCGCTATTTGCATCGAGCACTTCCTGGGAGCCGGGATGTGATTTGGATTCGCGGAGTGCTGCGGCGCGGGGTTCGAGCTTCTTGACTTCATCGAGCGTGATCGTGTCAGGAAAACGCAGCGAGGTGGTGGCGCTTTTGCCCAGGCGGCGGAGGACGCCTTCGGCGATGGCGCTGCTGGTCAGTGTCGCGCCGGAAACGGCCTGCGGCTGCAGGTTGGCGAGTTCGGCGGCTTTCCTGCCAGTGAACTGCTTGAAGAAGGAACGTTCTCGCACGACTTCGGCCAAGTGGTCGGTGGTGTCGCCGCTGCTGAGGATGCGCAGGCCGAGGACTTTGCCGCGTGCGTCGAGCGCGATCAGGGTGTTGGTGGGGCCGGAGTAGCCGATGATGTCATCTGCCTCCGGGGAGGTTTGCATGACATGGCCGAGGGTGATGCCGGAGGCGTCCTTGACGGCCTGCATGCCGTTTTGCGGCGATACTGAGGCAGCGGTGGGGAAGAAGTCGTGGATGCGGGCCACGGTCAGCTCAACCGCTGGAGGCGAGTGTGAGCGCCGGATGGCGATGACCGCGAGCGCCAGCAACGCGATGCGCCAGAGGCGCAGGGCGAGGGAGGGCCAGTGGCGGTTCTTGGGCATGTGAGAGAGTTAGAGGAGGGGATGCCAATGACGAATGAGTAAAACCGAATGACTAAATAATGTCGAATGCCGAATGGTGTGGCTGTGGGTGATGGGTGCAGAAGGATGCGCTGATTTTGAGAAGGGAATGAATGGCGAGAGGAGAATGGTGAGTGGGTAGAAAGATTCGGGGTAGAAAAATTTCAGAATCTGAGGTGAGGGACCATGTGCGGCATGTTTGTTCGGCTTCGCAGGCCATCCGTTCTCGTTTTAGGCTGACCGGTGGCGTACTGGCGGTGGTGAATGTCTGCACCCTGTCAGGAGGCGGAGCTGCAGTGGGGAGAAAGGGAAGACGCTGAGGAGAGAATGGAAGCGGGAGGTGGCTGAGCTTGGGGAGGTCGAGTGTTGGCTGTGCTCGGTAGCGCATGGGCCGCTTTCCCCCGATCACGCGCCAGACTTCACCGGTCAGAGTCGATGCAAGCTGTTGAGAAATAATTCTTTATTCTCTTTCCCGTACAAAATGCCCGGCAGCTTGCCCCTTGGCAGTTTAAGCGTGACAAGTTGTCCGCTGGGTTATTCTTTGGGAGAATGAAATGGGCTCCATTGATACTGCTGGTTGGTTTGGGCATGGTGGCGGATGGCGCGTGGGGAGGGGAGGCGGTGGTGAATTCTTTGGGGATGAAGTTTGTGGCGGTGCCTGGAACGAAGGTTTGGATGTGTGTCCATGAAACGCGGAAGGGCGATTATGCGGCGTATGCGAAGGAGAGTCCGAAGATCGACCTGTCGTGGGAGAAGATCGAGGCCTATGGGGTGCCGGTGAGCGAGGGGGATGATCACCCGGTGGTGAATGTGAACTGGGAGGATGCGGTGGCGTTTTGTGAATGGCTGAGCCAGAAGGAGGGCAAGGTGTATCGGCTGCCGACGGATTGGGAGTGGAGTTATGCGGTGGGCATTGGGACGAAGGAGGAAAAAGGACTGACTCCGGAGCAGCTGGATGCGAAGCTGAAGGAGATTTATCCCTGGGGCAAAACGTGGCCGCCGCCGACGGGTGTGGCCAATCTGGCAGACACGGCAGGGGCGTCGAAGATTCCGGGACTGGTCGTGGTTCCGGGATACACGGACGGTATTGTGACGACGGCGCCGGTGATGAGTTTTAAGCCTAACAAATTAGGTCTCTATGATCTTAGCGGCAACGTGTGGGAATGGTGTGAGGATTGGTATAACCCATTGCGCAGGGAGAGAGTGCTGCGCGGCGGATCTTGGGGCTATGATCCGCTGAGCCTGCTGTCATCCGACCGGCTGTATCACGCGCCGTCCACGCGGGATATGTATCGGGGATTCCGGTGTGTGTTGGTGAGGCCGTGATGGATTTGATTCATGATGACACGAGTGGACTAGGCGCCTGGGCGGCGGTTGTTCAGGCGGCAGAACGAGTCGCCTTTTTCGATGTCTGACGCACGGGCTTGACGGTCATGCGCAGGCCTAGGGAGCCCAGCACATTTTGAAAGGTGCGGAGGCGGGGGTTTCCCTGCGGTGAAAGGGCTTCGTGGAGGGCCTGGCGGCTGACATCTGTTTTGCGGGCCAGTGAGGCCAGCCCGCCTTGGGCTTGGGCGACAAGGCGCAGGGTGTCGAGCAGCATGTCCACGTCGTTGTCCTGCTCGAATTCTTCGAGCGCCAGTTTCATGGCATACCTAGCCCGCTTGGGATCGCTCAGGTGCTTCAGCCTCACCTCGTCGTGAGGGATGGTGCTGCTTTTCTTGGGTGCTTTCATGGATGGTCCTCCTGATACGTTTTCCAGTATTCTCTGGCTCGTTTGATGTCTTTGCTTTGCGTGGACTTGTCTCCTCCGGCGAGGATGATGACGGTCTTGCCCTTGTGCTCGCCGAAGTAAACCCGGTAGCCCGGTCCGAAAAACAGGCGCAGCTCGTACAAGCTCCGATCAATGGCTTTGCAGTCGCCAAACTGTCCCTTTTTCATCCGGGCCACCCGCGCCGAAATGCGTTCCTGCATCTTCCAATCCAGCGATTCCAACCAGTCGAGATAGGGACTCTCGTCCGAGGCATGTCGGAAGATCAGGACTTCGTATGAACCGGGTTGAAGCACGAGCAGGCACGGTTGAGTGTTCGCTTCCTGTGTAAACTATAATTGACGCATGGTCAAGCGACCTTGATTGAAAAGCGACAGGGCTCGCAGGTCACTTTGGGAGGGCGGGCTGGCGATGGTGAATGGCTGGGATCCTGTCAGGAGGCGGAGCTGCAGTGGGGAGAAAGGGAAGACGCTGAGGAGAGGATGGGATCGGGAGGTGGCTGAGCTTGGGGGGCTGTGTGTATCGGCTGCGCAGTGGTTGACACGGACACTCAAAGACAGCGGCAAACGTGCCGGGGCCGAGAAAGGCTTTCGCACGTGAGTGGATGGCACCGGGCACGAGCCTCGACCGACAAAAGTGCTTCCC
>NCCR01000269.1 GCA_002279765.1 Verrucomicrobia bacterium 12-59-8
AACTTTCCAGGGAAGAGCAGACGAATACATGCGAAATCCATACAGCAGCATCCGGGCCGGGCACCATCATCTTTGTCGTCACACACCAAATGAGGGGTCACGCCACCACTTCCAGCAGCGCTTTCTGAATGTTGTTCTTCCCGGATTTCGGAAACGGGCGCGGCATCGGCTGCGCGTTGCCGTTTTCATCAATCGTCCGGCAGCGCAGTTCGTACTTGCCGGGTGCCAGCTTGACCGGCTTGGCGATCCAGCGGCACAGCGTATGGCGCAGGGGCCATTCACGCGGCCTGCGCGTCAATGGATCAAACTGCACAGGATGCAATGGCGCGCCTTGGAAGCCCGCGATGCCGCTGCCGTCAAAGGGCACGACCTGCGCCTCCTGCCACGGTGCTTTGGTGAAATGCGGATCGTTCGCCGGCAGTGGCGTGCTTACATCCCGCAGCCAGTACTGCACCTGCTTGAGGCCGGAGATGCCCACCTGCGCATTGCCATGCAGTGTCAGCGTATCCTTCGCGCTTAGCTTGTCCGGCAGATGATCGCCGAAGCGTGCGAAGGTCTTGAGCCACGAGTTGATGTCGTTGTTGCCGTTCGCGTAGGTGTCATCGGACTGGTGGGCGTTGGTGAAGCCGATGCGCTGCAGCCACTTCACTGATTTGAAACCGTAGGCCTCCGGCACGATCATGCGCACCGGCCCGCCGCGCTCGCCGGTGAGAAATTCGCCGTTGAGCTTGTAGCAGAGCAGCACCGGCAGTTCTCCGGGCGGGTCTTCAAACACGCGGTTGATCGGCAGGTAGCATTTGAAAATCTGCTTGGGGTCCTCGTTGTGATGACCGTGATACCAGATGTGGCGCAGGTTTTCCACCGGCCCGCAGAGCCACAGCACATCACGCAGCGGCACCCCTTCCCACAGGCCGTGCCCCAGCGGATCGGCAAGGTTGTTTCAGGTGATCACCTTCAGGTAGCTGACCGCCTTCGTCTTCGCGATCGAGAGCAGCGTGGCAGTCGTCGCCGGGTTGACGTTCACGCGCGCAACTGTCGGACTGATCGGTGCGTTGCATGTCGAAAGTCAGCGCCGTTCCATCGCTGCGCAGCATGGGCCGCTCGATCTTCGCGTTGCTCGCTGGATCGGTGATGATTTCAAGCTGCCACGTCTCGCGCACCATGCCGATCTCGCGCAGTTTCTCCTGGGGCAACTTGTAGGGCAATGGATTGCCGCGCTCCACGTTGTAGAAGTCCCCTGATGGCGTGATGCAGCAGCCGCCCTCCTCGCACACCGGACCCTTCTTTTTCCCCACCCCCTGCACCTCAGCATGGGTCAGCACCGCAGCGCTTGCAGTACCAAGCTTGAACAAATCACGACGGGAGAGTGCTCTGGCCTTCATGTCGGTGATTTAAACCCGGACTGCTGGCGAAAGACAAGCCCTCAGTCTGGCAGCTTGTTGGCCGCAGGAGCAGGAGAAGGCGCAGCGCTTTTCACCGTGACTCCATTGCCTGCGTTTTCCAAAGTGGGATCAAAGGCAAACTCAAAGATGGCCCCATCCAGCTTGTTGAGAAGGTACTCCTGCAGCAGTTCTGCATCGTCTGAAAACATCGCCTCCAGCCAGGCCCGGCTTTCCGGGTCATCGAGTTTTTTGCCTGTGCCGATGGTCAGCATGCCATGCTTCTGCCCTCTGGCGGCTTCGATCGCCTCGATGCGCTTTCCCATCTCGCTCAGAAACTCAGGCGTGTTCATCACCTGCTCAAATCGCTCCATCAGCGGGGCCAGCTCTCCGCTCTTGTTCAGTTCCTCGGGAGGAACGTCTTTGTAGCGGCGGATGAAGTCATCCACCTTGCGGCGCACGGCTTCAGACACCTGCCGGGGTCGGTAATGCTTGGGCTGCGGCTCTTCCTCTTTGGGAAACGTTTCCGCACTCGCCGCAGGAGCAACAGTTGCTTTTACGGGGACCGGCTTTTCAGCAACCAAGGAAGGCCTGGGTCCGGCTGGCTGCCAGTTCAGCCACACCAGCGCAAAGAACACCCCCGAGGCCAGCAGCAGGACAAGGTTCTTGTTCATACGATGTGAAGCGGATTATTTCGTCTGAAAGTACCTGCGCTGCTTCTCGCTGATGGGCAGGCCAAGTTTCTCCATGACCTTGAGCATGTCCTCCCACACGGCGCGCTTGGCACGAATGCCGTCGCCTGTTTGCTCTTCCCGCAGCAGGTAGGACGGATGGTAGGTGACCATGGTCGGAATGCCGCTGGTGGCGTGAAACCTCCCGCGCAATCCGCCGACAGTGCCAGGAATGCCGAGCCCTTCTGCAGCAGTGGCACCTAGGGCCACGATGACCAGCGGCTTGACGAGATCAATCTCCGTGAGGACGAAGGGCACGCAGGCGCGCATCTCCTCGGCGGTGGGCTTGCGGTTGCCGCTGCCCTGGTTGTCCATGGCAGGACGGAATTTGCAGATGTTGCTGATGTACACCTTCCGACGGTCTAGCCCCATCGCCTTGATGATGGCAGTGAGTTTCTGCCCCGCCGGACCCACGAACGGCTCGCCCAGCTTTTCCTCCTCCGCCCCTGGTGCTTCACCGACAAACATCAGCGATGCCAGCGGACTCCCCACGGCAAAGACCATCGTCTTGCGCAAGCTGCTCATTGAGAGCGCGGGCTCCCACGTCTCCGCCATCGTGCGCAGTGCCGCGAGCTTTTCTTCGACCGTCGCACCGGCGACTTCGAGCAACTCCGCCTTCTTGGTCTCCGACGGCGGAGAGTCGCGAAGGGCGCGCGCGGCAGGCGCAGGAGCCGCCGCGAACGACCTCGACGGCTCAGGCTCGGGAACGGCGCGTGCCGCAGGCGGACGACCGACACCGGTCAGTTTCTCCATCGTCCCCGGACGCAGCGAGACGTGCGTCTTCCCCAGCATCTGGCGCTGCTGCAGGTGCTGTTTGAGGAGTTGAGAGGCGGTGGACATCGGGAAAAGAGAATGGCGAAGGACGAATGAATGTCGAATGCCTAAATCATCCGTCATTGCTTCCGGCTCAACCGCATGTCCATCCACACCGCGAGAATCAGCACGACTCCGCGCGCGATGAACTTCCGTTCCGGCGGCACGGACATCAGCGTCATCCCATTCAGAAGGCAGGCGATGATGAGGGCACCGAGCAGCACGCCCAGTACATTGCCCCGCCCGCCGCGCAGGCTGACGCCGCCGATCACGCAGGCGGCGACGGCATCGAGTTCCATCAGATCTCCCACGGTGGTCGTGGATGAACCGGCATAGGCTGTCTGCATGAAACCGGTGATGGCCACGATGGCTCCCATCCCGCTGTAGGCGGCGATCACCGTGCGCCTCATCGGCACCCCGGAAACCATGGCCGCCTCCGCGCTGCCACCGATGGCATACAAGTGCCGCCCCAGCGCCGTGTGCTGCGTGACGGCATAGACGATCAACGTCACCCCACCGAGAATGAGCGAAGGTAGCGGAATGCCGCGAAACTGGCCGGTGACGAGCACAAACAGCGCGATGCCCTGAGCGGTGATGAACAGTCGCATGAACGCCATCTCCTTGTCCTCCACCGCAAAGCCATGCTCCAGGCGACGCCTGCGCGCACTGAGCGTGGTGAAGACCAGCGCGAGCATGAGTCCCGCCGCAAGCAGCCAGCCCAGCCCCGTCGGCAGGTAGTAGGTGGTGAGCAGCGAGTACAGATTACTCTGCCCGCCGGGGGCCACGGGCACGGTCGAGTTGTCGATGACGAGCCAGAAGAGTCCTTTGAAAATCAGCAAGGCTCCAAGCGTGACAATGAAGGCAGGCATGCGCTCGCACACGATGAAGGCACCCATCGCCATCCAGATCAGCACACCGCAGAGAAATCCCACTCCCAGTGCGGCAGGTGCTGGCAGGTGATAATGAAACACCAGTACACTCGCAATGCCGCCGAGCAATCCGACGCCGCTTCCCGCAGACAAATCAATGTGCCCCGGCAGCAAGATGAGCAGCATGCCCATGGCCAGCGTGGCGGTGATTGAGAGCTCCGTGACGAGCATGGACAGATTGCGCGCGCCCAGAAACGCCGGCTCCTTAATGGCAAAGAACGCGCAAATCGCGAGCAGCGCGATGGCGATGGGCAGTTCTCGAAAGCGGAAATTCACGCGGGCTCAGTTCTGCGAGGCGAAGAAGATGCCGAGGATGATCAGGCCGATCACAATGGCGATGGTGATCTTCACCCAGCTCAGCGGATACTCGCCGCCGATCTTGCCCGTGGCGCCGTTGACAGTGACTTGGTACGTTTTGGTGCCATAGGTGTAGGTCAGCAGCCAGACGGGCAGCAGCACATGCTTGAAGGTCAGCGCGCTGTAGTCCGGGGAGATTTGCAGATTGCGGCTGGTGTCTCCGGGGATCTGCGAAGTGCACTGGCTGCGCAGCATCGCATCCATGCGGCCGCGTGAATCCTGCGCCGCCTGCACGAGGTCAATTTGATACTGCTCCACCACCCAGCCGGAGAGATAACCCGGATCGTAGGGCAGCAAATCCGTCGTGGTGGGAAAGGGCTGTAGCTTTTCGAGCAGAGCCGAATGCACCCCTTTCGAGGCGGGAACCAGCACGTCGTCGAAGTCGCTGCTGACGTGACCCACCGCATATTCCCAGCGCGTGTGCTGGGTGCGGTTCCCTTTGCTGTCGGTCGTGTAGTAATAGTAGCCGGCCTCCGCCTCCCAGGGGCATTCCGCATGGGCGTCAAAGGTCCAAAACGGCAGGTACATACCATGCAGCGTGTCCGTCATGGCCTTCTGCCCGAGAGCATTGGGTGCCCAGAAATGGCTGGAATACCAGCGGCGGATGTCTTCCCGCACCTGGCTCTGGGCGATCTTGAATGGCAGTTGGCTACCTGGCCGGATCGGCGAGCCGACATCGTCCATCGCGATGATGGCCGGTGAGCCGCAGAAGTCGCAGTTCTGCGCCACCCGCTTTTCATCAAAGACGGAAATGGCATGGCAGCTCTGGCACTTCACCGTCTTGCGCACCGCCGCCCAGCCACGCTGGTCATCGGGAATAGCCCGCAGCATGGCCACGAGATCGTTCTCCTCCACCAGCGAACCGTCGTTTTTCAACTCCGCCGGAGAGACCGTCCCGCAGTAGGGGCAGACCAGAGCATGCTTGGCAGGCGTCCAGACGGCCTCGGCTCCGCAGGCCGGACAGGCAAATTTGGAAAGGGCGGTGACTTCAGGCATAAAAAGCGGTTGGGTGGAAGCTGGCACGATTAACCGGAGAAAACCGAAGCCTGTCCATTCCAAAAACCGGGCGAAAATAATTCCCGTCTTGCCATGAGCCCTACTCATTCGGCACAATGCCGACATGAAGTCCGCAATCCTGCCTACGCTCCTGCTCCTTTCCCTGGCAGGCCTCGCACCGGCCGCCACCGTCGAAGACCGTGAGGGCGCGGTGCGGGATGACAAGGCCCGGCTGGAAAACGACCCACGCTGGAACTGGAATGACATCGACGGCGGCTTCCGTCTGGCCAAAACCACAGGCAAGCCTTTGCTCGTGGTGCTGCGCTGCCTGCCCTGCATGTCCTGTGCCGGCATTGACGCCAGCGTTCTGGAAGAACCGGAACTCGTGCCCCTGCTCAATCAATTTGTCTGCGTGCGCATCATCAATGCCAACGCACTCGACCTCTCCCGCTTTCAGTTTGACTACGACCTCTCGTTTTCGGCGATCCTCTTCAATGGCGACGGCACGACCTACGGCCGCTTCGGCTCCTGGCTGCATCAAAAGGACCCGCTGAACAAAACCACCGCCAGTTTCAAAAAGGCGCTCGAAGCAGGTCTGGCCATCCACCAAGGCTATCCGGCGAACAAAGGCGCGCTGAGCGGCAAGCAGGGTGGACCCACGCCCTACCAGACGCCCGTCGAGTTTCCCGCGCTCGCAGGCAAGTACCAGAGCAAGCTCGACTGGAACGGCAAAGTCGTGGCCAGCTGCGTCCACTGCCACATGGTGGGCGACGCCTTCCGCGCCTACTACCGCGGCCAGAACCAACCCGTGCCCGTCGAGTGGATCTACCCGCAGCCGTCCATCGAGACCCTCGGCATCACCCTTGCCACCGATGAGATCGCCAAGGTCGAAGCCGTCGCCGCTGGCTCACCTGCGGCGAAAGCCGGTGTGCAAACCGGCGACAGCTTTGTCTCGCTGAACCAGCAACCGCTCGTTTCCATCGCCGACGTAAGTTGGGTGCTGCATCGCTCGCCAGACTCTGGCCCCCTTCCCGCCACCCTCCTGCAGGGCGGCAAGGAAACCGCCGTCACCCTTGATCTCCCTGCCGGCTGGCGTTTGAAGTCAGACATCGGCAAACGCGTCGGCACCTGGCCCATGCGCGCGATGGCCTTCGGCGGCATGAAAATGGACGACCTCAGCGATGAGGAGCGCGCCACTCTCGGCTTGGACAAGACCCATATGGCCCTGCGAATCTTCCACGTGGGCGAGTTCGGCCAGCATGCAGCCGCCAAAAAGGCGGGGTTTAAAAAGGACGACGTCCTTGTCCTAGTCGGTGGTATAAAACACCGCATCAGCGAAAGCGCCCTCATTGGCCACCTGCTCCTGCACCACCTTCCAGGGGAGAATATTCCCGCCACCCTGCTGCGGGGCAAAGAACGGGTGGAACTGAATCTGCCGCAGCAGTAGCCGGAACCAGCCCTTCCCACGGGCGTTTCCGGCCTCTTCCCCCCTGAAAATTCCCGGTTGCATTCTAAAGACCGGCTTCCATACTCCCCGCCCCCCGCGAGTCGTCATCCATTCGCCGTTGGTCTCCGCGCCTGCCTCTCTTCGAGATGTGCAGGGTTCTCGCCCGGAGGTAACCCGGCCGTTAGTGTTAACACA
>NCCR01000270.1:0-1698 GCA_002279765.1 Verrucomicrobia bacterium 12-59-8
GTCTGCTTTCGAACATTTCGCACCCAGACAAGGATCGATGTCTTTAAAGGCGCCAGCTTAATCATCGGCGACGGCTGCTTTATCAACGATGGAGTAAACATCTGCTGCTCCGCCGCCATCACCATCGGCCCGAATACCAAAATCGCGGACTGGGTGGTCTTCTACGACACGGACTTCCATCCCATTCAACCTTCGGATCCGGTCAATTCAGAGCGCATCACCGTTGGGAAAAATGTATGGATTGGAGCCCGTGCGATGATTCTTCCCGGCTCGACCATCGGCGATCATTCGATCATTGCGGCAGGAGCGATTGTGCGCGGACACATTCCCGAGCGGAGCATTGCCGCAGGGGTTCCTGCCAAGGTGATCAAAACCTTCACCTGCGATGATGACTGGATCCGGCCTTGAGGTCGGACAAGACGCGCTGGCTCTACGCCCAGTTTGGCCAGGAAGGGCGTACCGAAATCGAGTTCTTCAACGCCGGCCACACCATCAATGGTCAGGGCACTTTCAGCTTCCTTCACAAGCACTTGAACTGGCCTCAGCCTCCAGCGCCTTGATCCAGTACGTCAGTGTCTTCGGCGATTCAGTCTCTTCACCGATCTCCTTCCACACAAACGTGGCCTGCAACTCGGGATGCTTCGCATACCCTTGGCTGTGCCAAAACTCGTCGAGTGCACGATAGCCCTGGGGACGCAGCGAATGTTCGGCGGGCCTGTCCACCGCGCAGAAGGTGCTGAGTGTCATCCCCAATGCTCGGGCATGGGCCTCGCGGCGGACGAAAAACTCTTTGCCGAAGCCCTTGCCGCGATACTCGGGCAATAAGATCGATTCACCAAAGTAACAGATCGTGGCGAGATCGTAGCCCGCCCGCATGAGCGCCGCTTGAAACTCCGGCGCTTCATCCAGCATCGGCAGGCAGGTGGTGGCACCCACCACTCGATCACCATCAAACACCACGACGACCAGACTGCCGGGAGATTTCAGATAGGTGCTTAGGTACTCGCGCTCTTGCTCCAGACTGCCGACATACAGATAAGGATATTCATGGAACACAGCGATGCGCAGTCCGCCCAGCGCATCCAGATGAGGTTCAAGTTGGACACCTTGGAAGTTTTGCAGGCGGAGCATCAGTTGAAAAGAATGTCAGCCTATGACAGTGGAGAAAGGAGCGCTCAAGCAGAAATCTTCAGAGCCACCAGGGAGAACCGGGGGCGGCTGGTTCAGGCGCTTGTCGAAAACGTCACAAAACAGCCGATCAATGAGAGGCTTATAATAGGTTTTAACCGGGTCTGTTCCAGGCATGACGTGATGGATATAAGAAAATTATTTGATATAGTTTGGTTTGGTTGCGAAAAGGCTGAGCGGCTTGCTTCTGAGAGAGCTGCCCAGGACCCGTTTCAGTACTATCCTGTGAGCGTTTTAGTGCGCGATCCGCAGGCCAACCTCGAACTGCATGAGTACCTGCTCAAGGGATTGAATACCGCAAAGTTCAAGTCGATCTCGGCGAACGGCATAACTTACGAAGTAGGCGTCATCAACCTTGATCCAGCGCCGACCATTCCTCCTAATCAGGCTGTTGTCCCGCAAACCTCCACCGCCGGTACCGGCTCATGAATTTGGCTTTCCCCGCGCTCTGCATCCTTCTGCTGGCCCTGCCCGGCGTGCTGTTCAGAAAAGCCTTCGCCAGGGCGGAAA
>NCCR01000270.1:1749-7538 GCA_002279765.1 Verrucomicrobia bacterium 12-59-8
CGCCAGGGCGGCGCTGCCGATGCCCTTGGGAGCTGGCGAGACTAAGCCAGTGGCGAACAAATACCCGGTAAGCATCCGTCCCATGACGGAGGAAGTCAGCATCAGCCTGGTGTGGACGCTTTTGCTGCACATGCTGTGGCTTGGTCTTTTTTCAGCACCCTTCCTGCTGCAATTCAAGCCCGATGTTCTCAATGTTGGAATGGTTCTTCATGGCCCGGATGGTTTGAATGAAGCCGGATACCACAAGGCCTTCGTGGCTGTGGTGGAAGATCGGAGAAATTTGGTGATCTACTTTGTCAGTTTGTACTTTGCCTCCTTTCTCCTCGGACGGGGGGCATTATGGACCGTCCGCCATTTCAGGCTTGATCACGATTGGATGGTGGTGCGTTTGGAAGACCAGTGGTTCTACTTTTTGCGAGGGGAAATCTTCAGGTTCCGTGAGTTTAAGAACTTTCTTGGAGAAAATGTGCCGCTCCTTAGCGGAACTTACATTTCCTTGGTCGTGAGCCAGGGAGGCGCTGATTTTTTATACAAGGGCTTCCTTTGGGACTTCCATCTCGATCGAGAAGGAAAATTGGACCGTTTGGTTCTGCACCATGCCATCCGCTCCGAGTTTGCTCCCAAGGAAAAGCCGGCCGCCCTGGCAGATGCTGAGAATGGTTCTCACTCCGAGGTTGCGCTGCCAGTTCAAGCAGCAGAAGAAGACAAAAAGCTGAGCATCAGTGACGCCAGTTGGAAGTTCCAGCGCGTCTCCAGCCAGCTTTTTACGGTGCGTTATGCGGACTGCAAAACACTGGCCTGCACTTATTTCTACGTCCGTCGACCAGAGGCGCAGTTTGTCCCGGCAGGCGCTGTTCCGTGAGGCCATCTTTTGGCTTCACACCGCCTCCTCTTCGCTCCACACCTCCCCCATCTCCCGGATGCGCTTGCGCATCTGTCCCAGCCCATTCAAACGGGTGGGCGAAAGCATCTTCTTGAAACCGCAGGCTTCCCACACACGGGGCTCGACTGCCTCCACCTCGTTGGGGTCAGCATTACTGTACAGTTCGCAAAGCAGTGCGGCCAGTCCCTTGACCATCGGTGAATCAGCATCACAGATGAATCGCGTGTGCCCCTCGACGAGTTCACCATGCAGCCACACACGCGAGACACAGCCGGGCACGAGATTCGCCTCGGTCTTGAGGGCATCATCCAGCTTCATCGCATTCCCACGTGAGACGACCGCGTTGAGGCGCTCATGCGGATCGTGGATGATGTTCAGGTCGTCGATGAGCGACTGCTGTTTTTCATCAAGGCTCATTTCAACTTCGCGAGACGTCCCTTGCTCCAGTTCAAACCTGTCTGAATGGCTTCATCATTGGCGATGGCGGCCGCCAGTTTTTCCCAGATGGCCACGGCGTTGGCAAAAGCGGCCTTGGCTTCCGTTTTCTTGCCGGCGCTCTCGCTGGTGTGGCCCAGCGATCCGTAAAGCTGCGCGAGCTGGCTGGCCCACATGCGGCGCTCAGGGGTGAGTTTGTCATTCGCAGGCTGCGCCTTGATGAGTGCTTCGAGCGATTCCACCGCCTGCTTGGCAATCGGAATGGCGGCGGCAGTCTTGTTGCTGTCAGCGAGCAGTTCGGCGTATTCACCGCGCAGTTTGGCGAGCAGGAAGCCGTAGCGTGCGTTGTCCTTGTCGTCGGCGAGGATTTCGTTCACCAGCTCAATGGCATCCTGCTTTTTCTTGCTGGCCTCGGCCGGGTTGCCGGCATCGCGGGCCAGTGAAGCGAGGGCACCGTAGTTGCGGGCGAGCAGGTACTTCACTTCAGCCCACTCCGGCAGCAGCCGGTTGAGTTCCAGCAGGATTGGCACCGCCTGACTGTGCGCTTCCTTGGCATCCGAACCGCTGAAATGACGCCCGATAAGTTCAGCCAGCTCGGTATAAGCCTCGGCCAGCAGCAGTGCCTGGTCCTGATTGCGCGGGCTGCTGCCGAGGACGAGCTCGCCCATGTCCTTCACGGAATCGATCAGTGTATTCAGCGCATCCTCGACCTTGCCCGCATCACGCTGGCTGACGCCTTTGGCAAACTTGGCGCGCGCGAGGATGAATTTTTCATCGTTGATCAGGTCGTGCCCGATCAGCTTGGAATCCAGGATGACCGGCACGCGTGCCAGCGCCATTTCCGAATCCGACACATCCCCGTTGCGCAATGTCCGCAGGCCATACTCGAGCCATGCACGGGCGCACTCATTGCGCGCGAGGCGGTTTTTGGGATCAGCCGCCAGTCCCTTGTCGAGATTCATCGTCGCTTCCTTAAGCAGCTCAAGTGACTCAACATGGCGGCCTTCACGCCCGCGGATGTCGGAGAGGAGCAGGCTGTAGCGCCCCAGCCATTGCTGGTAGAGCGCGATCTGCGCACCTTCGCCGCTTCCTTTGCGGATCAATTCAGCGGCCTGATCACGCGCCTTGGTCAGATAAACCACCGCCTGAGTTGTATTGCGCAGCTTGAGGTGGAGCTGGCCGATGTTGCCATACGCACGCAGTCTCTCGATGCCGAGGGAGGGCGATTGTTCCAGCACGGGCAGGCCACGCATGCAGTAGGCCAGTGCATCTCGGAGCTGCTCTTTCTGAAAGCCCGCCTCCATTTCATTTCCCGTGGGCGTCTGCAGCAACTGCGTGAGGAACTGGTCCACCGCATTCTGCGAGTTCTGCAAATTTTGATCGGCCACCGCCTTGGCGCTGCGCTCGATGTCGCGCTCGCTGGTCAGCAAGGAGATGCGGCCATGCAGCGCGTCGCTCTCCATTTTGTGGACATCATTGATGTTCGCGATGGTGGTCTCCGCCTTCTGCGCCCTGCGCAGGGTGGTGAAGGCATAGACAAAGCAGAGCACGAAAATCGTCAGCAGCGAGATGGCGGTGGTCTGCAGCGTGAGCACCTTCTTCGCCTGCTTCTGACGCTCGCGGACAGTCTGATCGCGCGATTCTTCGAGCAGGTAGTCGCTTTCGAGCACCTCAAACTCACGCACAATTTCGCGCATGTCAGCCCAGCGCGCGGCCGGGTTCAGATCCAGCGCGCGCTCGATGATGTTGCGGCGGCGCTCCTCCCACTTGGACTGCGCCGCCTGCGGCCAGTAAATTTTCGGCTGCGCTTTGACAGACGTCAGCAGCGCATTGCTGTCCACCTGCACCGCAAGACCCGCCGCCGCCTTCTGCCTAGCCCGTTCGACTTCGGCCTCCCACATGTCTGCACCGCGCGGCAGCGCACCATTGAGCAGGCGATACGCCAATACCCCGAAACTGTACACATCCCACGAAGGGCCATAGCCCGCGAACACACCATCCGGGTTTTCCGCCTGTTCCGGGCAGAGATGCACAAAGTGATCCGTCAGTTCGAGATGATGAATGCCTCCCACCCAGCCTTGCGCGATGTCAGTCAGGCGGATGGAAGATTCCGCATCGTCCTCCAGCAGAATGTTCGAGGGGCGCAGGTTGCCATGCGGGATGCCGTGCTTGTGCAGCCAGGAGAGCGCATCGGCCACCTCATAGATGTGGCGCCAGGCCTGCTCCGGCGGCAGGCCATTGCAGGCGGCCTCGAGCGTCGGCGTCTGCCACTGACGGCGGCCATGGCTGTCCTTCGTCATCACGCCGACCAGCGGCATCACACAAAAGTAGGGCGTTTTGTCAAAGCTGTAGTTCTCCACCGGCAGCACGCCGCGGTGGTGCGGCATCTGCTGCAAGGCGCGGAAGGCCGTGGCCAGCGCCTTGCGGTTGATCGCCATCGAACTAAACACTTTCACTGCGCAGGCTTTCCCGTTGGTGGACACCGCGCGATACACGGCTCCACACCGCCCGCTGCCAACCAGGTCCTGCAATTCATGTCCGGCAATTTCGGGCAGACTCATGCGTGCTTCAGATGTCTCTAGGGATGGTGGTTGACCCACCGGATGACGCGGAAACTGGCATCGAGCGTCATCACGGGTGCGTACGATGGGTGTGGAATGAGAAATCTCAAATCTCAAATGCCGCTTTGCAAAAATCGCGTGCCACAAATGCCAGCACAGCCATGCTGAATGCACACCGCATGAAAAGCTCGAAACCAGACCACCGCCTCGAAATGGAGGCGATTTATGCCGAACTGGAGCGTCGGCCTCTGCCCCGCCAGTGCGAAATGCGCACCGGGTGCTGCCATTTCCGGCTGGCGGGGCATACGCCGATGCTCACCCGGGGCGAGGCCTTGTATGCTGCCCAGGGCGTCCGCGCCAGTGGTCGCAAGGCGCTCAAACCTCATCCCGATGGAGCCTGCCCGCTGCTGGGCCGGGAGGGCCGCTGCACGATCTATAAGAACCGTCCATTTGGCTGCCGCACGCACTTTTGCGCTGAAGCGGGCGGCATGTATCCGCGCAAGCATGTCGCCGATCTCATCCAGCGGCTCGAAGCTCTGGACGAGCGACTCGGCGGCAGCGGTTCCCGTCCGCTGGAAACTGCGGTCAGTGCCGTGCTGGCGGAAATGTGACTTTAAGGAGCCGCGCAATCACGCGCCAGCTTCTGGCTGGCCTCGGACAGCTTGGCCAGCGGGTAGGGGACCTCGGCGGCATTCAGCGGCATCTTCAGCACCACATTGTCACCGTCGAGCCGCACAAACCCGGCTTTGATGGTCTTCCCATCTAGATTCGTCCAGCTCATGATCGGCGGCAGCACCTTCTTGGCAGCCACCGGGGCCATCTTGGGCGCATCCTTGTCAAAACTCGCCCCTTCGCTGATCCATTCGGTGATCTTCTTGATGTCGCTGGCTGAAAGCTGCCCGTCAGGCGGCATGTGGTTCTTGCCGTCATTGACCATGATTTCGAGGAAATGACTCTCAGACGGCTTCCCGGGCCGGATTTGCGCCACATCGGTGTCAGCAATGTCATTCTTAAAGTACTCCAGGTCGTCAAACATAAAGCCTGCCTTCTTTTTCCCGGTTTTCCGGCTGTGGCACTCATAGCAGTTCTTCTCCAGAATAGGGGCGATGTCCTTCTTGAAATCCACCGCAAAGACGGAGGAGACAGCAAGGAATGGAACGATCAGGGAAGGGCGAATCAGGGGCATGAGAAGCGTGTTTTTGAGCTCAGCAGAAACGTGCCACCCCGCTTTTCCTTAGCCAGCATCTTTTTTCCGTGCCATGAGAACCCATGCCCGAGCAACGCACCGTCACCACAGCCGCCGAACTTCTGCCTTTTCTCTTTGAGAACTGGCCGGGCATGAAGCGCACCCGCCTCAAGCAGTGGCTGAAATACGGCAGCGTCCGCGTGAACGACCATGCCGTGACCCGCCACGACCACAAGCTCAAGCCCGGCGACAAGATCACCATCAAGGTGGAACGCGCACCCCGTGCCGACGTCAAGCCCATGCCCGCTGGTCTCAGCATTGTGTATGAAGACGAGGCGATCATCGTGCTGAACAAAGGGGCAGGCTGGCTCACCGTGGCCACGGACTCCGGCAGCGGTCGCACCGCCTATGCCGCCCTCACCGACCACGTACGCGGCACCGATGTCCGCAACCGCGTCTGGATCGTCCATCGCCTGGATCGCGACACCTCCGGCCTCATCGTTTTCGCCAAAACCGAGCCCTACAAACGCATCCTGCAGCAGAACTGGCATCGCTTTGACAAAACCTACCTCGCCATCACCGAAGGCGTCATCAAGCGCGACTCCGGCACCCTGCGCTGCTTTCTCAATGAGGAGTTCTCCCTCCGCGTCCGCAGCGTCCCGCCGGATGAAGACACCCGCGAGGCCATCACCCATTTCAAGGTGCTCAAGCGCACGCACCACAC
>NCCR01000271.1:0-687 GCA_002279765.1 Verrucomicrobia bacterium 12-59-8
GAGAACGATGGCCAACCCCAACCAACCTCACACATCACACTTCTAAATGGCGCACAGGCGCGTGGCCTGCGGCCACCCTTCTATAAATCCAAGATGAGTGCGGAGACAGACAATCAGTCCTACCTATCATGAACATACCCAACTGTGTGTTGTTTCACCCGAGCGAGTTCACCCGCTCAAGCTGGAAATTACTGCTGAAGAAAATTCTGCCCGAGTGCAAAACGAGCGAAGCTTCCAGCGTGCACGAAGTTAAAAGTGCCGCAGGCCTCGGAATGATCAGCATGCTGATGATGGAATTTCATCCCCGAGACATGGAGCATGGCCTTGAGGCATTAAAATCCGTGATCGCGCTTACGGGAGGAAAACATCTCATGCTCATCTGCGGCCCCCCTGCGCCGGTCACAACTCGCACGGCAATGCAGGCAGGCGCCACGGTGTTTCTTGGCTGCAATGAATCCGTCGAAGAATTGAAGCGTGCCCTGCAGGCGGCTCTGGAAGGCGTTCCTTACATGTCGAGCGAACTTGCCTCAGTCCTGGCCCGTTCCATCACTCCCTCTGGCGATCTGCCGGATGAGGAGGACCCCTCGCAGTATGCTCTCTCGCTGAGGGAGGAGGAGGTTCTCGATCTGCTGGTGTCCGGACTGCGGCCCAGCCAGGTGGCCGACCGCCTTGGTCTGAGCATGAAAG
>NCCR01000271.1:713-6479 GCA_002279765.1 Verrucomicrobia bacterium 12-59-8
TCTCCTGCACATTTTGCAGGACTCACCAAGGGTGCCATCACGATGGCACCCTTTTTTTTAACTTAGCGGTTGTTTCATACTCACTAGAGATGAGAGAAAACACGCAGAGATTTTTTGTGATCATTTGCGTGCAGCCAAGAAGTAGAAAACGTCTTTGTTTTTCTCACCACCACCGGAGGCCTGCCCATCTGCTCATTTCAATGGGCAAAAGGGTATTTTTTGCAGAGCGATTGCCGCGCGATCCGTGCCAAAATCAGAGGCTAAAGCATCGTTGAATTCATAAGGCTACACTTACCATTCGACGTTTGAATCTTTGTTCTTTTTTGGTGATTGTATGGCCGTTATGAAAATAATCCCCACTCTACTTACAATCCTCCTCGCCTCGACCCTCCCCGCGCGGGCCGATATGATCCAACAAACGGTTGATTTCGGCAGCATTGCCGCTGGCAGCCAGTTCTACTTCAACCAGTTCGATACGGCTCTCGGGACGCTGACGGGTGTCACGCTTGAATGGACGGTTAACTCCAGCATCGCCACGGCATCGGTCACCAACATGAACGACGGTACCGTCACTATCAGCAAGATCGCCTTTACCAATACGGTGAGCGGCTATCTGCCTTCCGTTGGTGAGACTGGGACCCTGGCGCAGGAGCAGGGCGCATTCAAGTCGGTGACCCTCCCTGGAGATGCAGCCAGCCGGACTCTGACCAGCGGTCAGTCTTACACCCTCAACAACGTCACGCTGAGCAGCATCTCGGACACCACGAGCTACGCGGCGGGGGATACAGACTTCGATTCGTTCAAAGGCACTGGCTCGGTACCTTTGTATATCTCCAACGCGTTTGGAGCCACGGTCACAGCGACAGGGCAAGGCGTCACCAATTCCTGGCTCACCAGCATTACCGGCACCAGCACGGGCAACCTGCTTGTGACGTACACCTACGACGCCGCGCCTCCGCCCATCGCTCCTGTTCCTGAGCCTTCAGCTCTGATCCTCGGCTTTGGCGGTCTCCTTGGCCTGTCGGGTGCGGCCTTCAAGCGCCGCACGCCGAAAAACGCCGTGGCCGAACTGGTCTGATCCTCCCTGATCCCCACCCCCTCAACCCCTCCCTGCTCTTGAACACCCGGTCTCCCTCAAAAAACGCATCTCTGTGGCTGCTGCCAGCCACATCAGTCGTGTGCTTGTTTTTTGCACTTCAGGAGATCTGGGTACGCCACCCAGCCTACCTTTTCTTCCCGCTTCCGCTGGTGACTTGGTTCTGGGTGGCGGCACGGGACGGCATGTCCCGGGCCGTGCTGTCTCCGCAAAACCCAGCGGCTTTTAGATGGCTTGTCATCTGCCATCTGCTGCTGGCGCTCGTTTCGTTTTTACTCATATCTCCCTTCATGGCGGGCCTGGCCTGCCTCGTGGCTTCGGCGGCCCTGGCGGCAGCCAAAGGCCGTACCGCACTCAATGAAGCACCTGCGTGGTCTCTGCCGGTGCTCTCCCTCTTTTTTATCCCTCCCCCATTGATGCTGGACCAGCACCTGCACCAGGTGCTTGCCGGACTGGCGGCCCGGCTCAGCCAGGGCTGGCTGGATGCGATGCAGGTGCTGCACGTCGTGCAGGGGACCATCGTCGCCACGCCGGCGAAACGCTTTTTCGTGGATGACGCCTGCAGCGGCACGAACACCATGCTGGTGGCCATCTGCGTGGCTTTGATTGTGAGCTGCCTCAACCGGAGGTCACTGGTCCACGCAGTGGCTCTGCTGGTGACTGCCGGACTGATCTCCGTGGCATCCAATGTGCTGCGCATTTGCCTGGTGATCGGAAGCTCCCATTTCTGGGGGTGGGAGCTCGACCATGGCCTGGTGCATGATGCCTTGGGTGTGGCTTTCTTCCTGCTGGACCTGCTGCTGGTCTGGAGCGCCGACCATGGCTGGCATTTCCTGCTGAACAGCATGCAAGCCAGAGACGATCAAGACGCCTGGCATGCACAACCCTCTTCCGTGGCGGTGCCTCGAATTTTCAGCGGCCTGAGCGTGTGCGTGGCCATCCTCGGCGCGGTGCTGCTTGTGGGCCCGGAGATTTTGGCGCTTACCCGGCCGGCCACTGCTTCAGCGGTGCTGGCACCCGCTCCGCCTGAAGCATTCAGCATGCCTGGAAAATTGTCGGGCTGGGTGCGTGAAGGCGACAAGCCGGTGGAAGACTCCATGATGGGCAAAGTGGGCGTGCGCAACCAGGTGTGGGTGTACCGCAAAGGCGGGCAGCAAGCCTTTGTGGCGGTCAATTTCCCCTTCCCGGGCTTTCATGACACACGTCTCTGCTATGCCGGCCAGGGCTGGCAGTTTCAGAATCAGGTGGACACCGCACTGCCCGGAGACAGCGCGAACACCGTGCGCTTTCTGGAAATGAACCAGCCCACCGAAATGACCCGCGCGAATCTCTGGCTGAGCGTGCTGAATCAACAGGGCATCCCGCAGGTCTTTGCGGCGGAAAAAGGCCTGGACCGCATGACCGAGCGCCTGATCTCACGCTGGTCCGCCCGGAAGCCGGTTTTGACCACTTACGTGCTCCAGATCATGGCCATTGAGCCGGAGAACAACGCCCGCGAGCAGGCTGCCCTGACCGAGCTGCTCGCCGGAGCGCGGAACTGCCTTGTCGAAGCCATTTCAAATCAGAATGTTCATACCGGAAAGGAAAGCGAATGATCGAAGACTTCATGCACGAAACACGGTTCCGCATCACTGCTATGCTGGACCAGCGCAAACCCCTGGACGGCCTGCTGGGACTGCCTGCTTTCTTTGCGCTGCTTCTGCTGGGATTCATGTTCATCAATTCGCGCAACGACACCAGCAGCGAATCGGTGGAACTGCTGGAGCGCGAGGCCCAGAGCCAGCTCGACAAAGGACACTTCGTTGAAGCCCGCATCGCAGCCATGCGGCTGCTGCAGGACGGGGTGCAGAATTCCAAGGCCATCTTGATCGAAGCGAAGGCGCTCCGTGGCATGGGCAGAGAGATCGATGCTCTGCGTCTGCTCTCACGCATCGCGCCGATTGACCGCCCGGGTCACGCACCGGCCCATGTGATCCAGGCCACGATCTTTCTCGCGCAAAAAACTTCCGATCTTCAGGCAGCTCAGCAGCACATCAGCAACGCGCTGCTCAGCGACCCCTCCAGCCAGGACGCCTTGGAACTCGCCGCACGTGTTGCCGCCGCCCAGCGGGACTGGAAAACCGCGCTGCACTATCTGGACAAGATGGACATGGACAAGCGCGCCGACCTCCTGCTGATGAAATCCACTGCGCTGCAGTTTTCCGGACTGGTGGAGGAAGCGGTCAAATTTGCAGCCAAAGCGGAGAGCGCCCTGCGCAACATGCAGGAGACGGTCACCGCGACTGGCAACGAAGTGCGTTTTTCCATCGCCACCAGCCTCAGCCTGCAGCGCAAGTTTGGGGAGGCCGTGCAGTCGATCCTCAGCACCATCCATGGCAAACCCACCAAGGAGGAGCGTCAGGTTGTCGGTGGCATCTATCTTACCTGGAGCATGTACCTTAAAAGCCAGCCGTCCGCAGACCGCATGGAGGCCCTGAAGCTTCTGGAACAGGGCATCCAGATCAGCCCGGAAAGCCAGGATCTCATCATGGCCTTCCTCAGTGACTGTGAGGAACTCACCAGCAACCCTGCTGACCGGCAGCGCTATGTGGAGCGGATTTTGGGCAACGGCGGCATCTCCCAATCATTTCTCCATTACTACCTCGGGGTGCAGGACTGGAAGCAGGGCAATCGCGAAGCGGCCAAGTCGCATTTTGAACTCGCAAGTTCGCTCAATCCTGGCTTCAAGGTGATCGGCAACAATCTCGCCATGGCCATCGCTTCAGTCTCCACAGACCGTGCGGATCTGGAGAAAGCCCTCGCGATCATTGATGAACTGGTCCAGCAGGAGCCCGAAAATCCGTTCTTCCTCGACACCCGCGGCCACGTGTACGCCAAGATGGGGCGGTTCAAAGAAGCGGTGCGTGACTATGAGCGCTCCCTGCCCAATGCCCGCGACAAGAACTCCTCTCATGCCAAACTGGCGGATCTGTATGAGCGTCTGGGCATGGCCGATCTCGCGTCAGAACATCGGTCGGCATCTTTGATGCACATGGCTGCCACAACGAGGGCAACTCAGGCTGTTCGATAAGGCTCCAGACTAGCGCTGGCTGATCCGCTTTCGCTTCGTTTTCGCGCAGCGGCGGCAGTCTGCCAGGTGATGAACGGCGTAACCCATTTGAGGTCTTAAAGAGCGCGCACCTTGACATCCGGGGTGAAAGCATGCCCTAAGTAGGCCCCTTTTTCCGTTTCAACCTGTTCATACGCACATGCCCAAAACCCTGATCATTGCCGAAAAGCCCAGTGTCGCCGCCGATCTTGCCCGCGCACTGGCCAAAGCCCCCGGCATGAAGTCCTTCACCAAAGAAAAGGACTGGTACGAGAACGAAACACACGTGATCTCCTCGGCGGTGGGCCATCTGCTGGAGCTTGGCATGCCCATGGTGGACGGGAAAAAAGTCGGCTGGGGCTTCACCAGCCTGCCGATCATGCCGGAGCAGTTTGAGCTCAACCCCATCGAGCAAAGCGCGGACCGCTACAAGCTGCTGACCAAGCTGCTCAAGCGCAAGGACGTGGACAGTGTGATCAATGCCTGCGATGCCGGGCGTGAGGGTGAGCTGATTTTCCGCTACATCATGGACGCCAGCGGCTGCAAGAAGCCGGTGCAGCGCCTGTGGATGCAGTCCATGACCCAGGGATCAATCCTCGACGCCTACAAACATCTGCGCACCAATGAGCAGATGCTGCCGCTGGCAGACGCGGCGAAGTGCCGCAGCGAAAGCGACTGGCTGGTGGGCATCAACGGCACGCGCGCGCTGACTGCGCTGAATTCACGCCATGGTGGTTTCCGCCTGACTCCGGTGGGCCGGGTGCAAACGCCGACGCTATCCGTGCTGGCGCAGCGTGAGCGGGATATCGCCGCCTTCGTGCCGCGCACGTATTTTGAAGCCATCGCGCTGTTTGAAGTGAAGGCTGGCCAGTATTCGGGCCGCTGGATTGATGAAGGCTTCAAGAAAGACGAGAACGATGAGCACAAGAAGGCCGAGCGTCTCTGGGACCAGGGCACCGCGCAGGCGATTGCAGACCGCTGCAAAGGCAAGCAGGGCGTCATTGAGCAGATCACCAAGCCGACGCGTCAGGCCCCTCCCCTGCTCTATGATTTGACGAGCCTCCAGCGCGAAGCGAGCAACCGCTTTGGGTTCTCGGCACGGCGCACGCTGCAAATCGCGCAGGCGCTGTATGAGAAGTTCAAGGTGCTGACCTATCCACGTACGGATTCACGCCATCTGCCGGAAGATTATCTTGGCACGGTGACGGACACGCTGAAGACTTTTGCCAGTCATGACAGCCGCAAGCAGGACGCGCTGCCGCATGAGCTGGGCACGCATGCGGCCACCGCGCTGGACAAGAACTGGGTGCGGCTCAACAAACGCATCTTCGACAGCAGCAAGGTGAGCGATCACTTTGCCATCATCCCCACCGGCCAGATTCCGCCGAAGGAACTGCCTGAGGCCGAACAGAAGCTCTTTGACATGGTGGCGCGTCGTTTCGTCGCGGTGTTTTTCCCTGCGGCTGAGTTTGAAGTGACCACGCGCATCACGCGCATTGGCAAAGATGCATTTCAAAGCAACGGCAAGGTGCTCAAGGAGCCGGGCTGGCTGGGCGTCTATGGCAAGAAGGCGGCGGAAGAA
>NCCR01000272.1 GCA_002279765.1 Verrucomicrobia bacterium 12-59-8
TGAAACGGAAAGCGCCATAAAAAAGCACCGTACCGCACTCATTCTGGAACGGTCTCGCTTTCAATCCAACAACGAATCACACACACGCCCATGAACAAAGCTCAACTCATCGACGCCGTGCAGGAAATCCTTGGTGGAGACACCTCCAAGCGGGCCGCCTCTGAAGCACTGGACGCTGTGCTCCAAGCCATCACCAAAGGCGTGAAAAAAGAACCCGTGCAGCTCATCGGCTTTGGCACCTTCAAGCCCGTAAGCCGCAATGCCCGCATGGGCCGCAATCCCAAGACCAAGGAGCCAGTGGAGATCAAAGCCTCCAAGACCGTGCGCTTCGTTGCCTCCGCCGCGCTCAAGAACTCGCTTTGACACGTACCACGGCATTCCAGCCCACGCTTCCGCCATGGAGCGCGTTTTTTGCAGCTTAGTCTTTCAGTTCCTGCTCCATACGCTCGCTGAGCCACTGCTTGATCATGCTCTGGTAGTTCAAGTAGCGGCGCCGCGCCACACGCTTGATGCGGCTCAGCATGCGCGGATCAAAACGCAGGGTGATCGTGGTGGACTCACGCACATCAGCGCGATGGATCGAAGCCTGCATCAGGCGTGGGTCGAGTTGATGTGAGGACCAGAAGATTCCTTCTGCTTCCTCAGATTCAAAGGCAGGCACATCTTTCCAGGCTCGGACAGACTTTAGATCGGCGGGTGCAGTTTCCATGATGGTGATGGGTGGGATCAGAGTTCCTCCGCCTTCTTACGCTCGAAAAAATCATGCTCTCCAGGAGTCATCAGCCGTGCGAAGATGACACGGTAACGTTTGCCGTCAGTCCAAAACACACTGTACACCGGCTTGCCTTGCAGGGACTTGCCCAGGTTGTAGTAACGTGCCTCGGCGCTTCCCTGCTGGCCGTCCGGCAGTAATTTGATCGAAAACGGATCCTCAAACGACTCCTCAATATCCTTCGGGGGAAGGAGTGAGAGGTCAAAGGCGGCGCCGATCCAGTCAAAGTCCATGGGGTTGTATTTACGAGATTATTTGCGGTATTCGATCAGTTCTATCTCATAACCCTCTGGGGCGTCAATGAAAGCAAATACACCACTCGAACTAGGTGTGGGTCCATCCGAGAGCGGATAACCCAGTGCGGCGGCATGTTTCGCAAACTCCTCGATGCTCTCCACCTCAAACGCCAGATGCGTCAAATCAATGCAAAACGTCACAGGCCCACTGGCCGGATAGCTGCAAATCTCGATGAGTTCGTCACTGTTCGGCGTCTGCAGGAAGACCAGCTCTGAGCCACGTGGCGACTTGTGGCGGCGCACTTCCTTCAAGCCGAGCACCTGCGTATAAAAGTTGATCGTCTTTTCGAGATCGTTTACCCGGTAGCGGGTGTGGAGAAGTTTTTTGACCATGATTCTCTGTCTATGCCACAGGCCGCAGCACGTGGCAAATGATCCTCCTTGTGGAGGAAAGCTTGATGTGTCGGACCGCATCTCGTAAAACCTCACGCATGATTTCCATCGACCTCACCGGTAAAGTCGCCCTCATCACCGGCGCATCGCAGGGCATTGGCTCACAAGTCGCCCGCACGTTTCACAGCGCCGGTGCCACTGTCGTCCTCAATCACCTCGGCACTCCTGGTACAACATTAGATGCCCAAGCTCTTGCCGAAGAACTCAACCTCCTCCGCACCGACAGCGCCAGCATCATCGCAGCAGACGTCTCCAAACCCGAACAGGTCCAAACCATGATGGGCGACATCCAGGCACGTCATGGCGGACTGGATTATCTGGTGAACAATGCCGCCATCATCAAGGATCGCACCATCGCCAAGATGGGTCTCGATGAATGGGACGCCGTCATCGATGTGAACCTCTCCGGCGTCTTCTACTGCTGCAAATACGCCCTCGAAATCATGCGTGATCACGGAGCCATCGTCAGCTTCGGCAGCATCGCCGCCATCCAGGGATTCTTTGGCCAGGCCAACTACGCCGCCGCCAAATCCGGCGTGCAGGCCATGATGCGCGTCCTCAGCCGTGAAGCCGCCCGCAAGCAGATCCGCGCCAACGCCATCGCCCCCGGCGTCATCGACACCGCCATGGCCGCCACCATCCCCGAAAATGTCCGCGCCGAGATGATCAAAAACGTTCCCCTCGCCCGCTTCGGCACCACGGAAGAAGTCGCCAATGTCGTCCTCTTCCTCTGCTCCCCTCTCGCAAGCTATGTCACCGGCCAGACAATTGAGATCAACGGCGGCTGGAGAGGCTGAGCAACGTTCGTAGTGCAGACGTCCCGGTTGCTTTCTGGGCCTACAATCGAGACGATTGCTCCAACACTATGCGTGCCGCAGCCCTCATCGCCACAGCAGACAAAGCCATCGCCGCCATCCCGAGCGGTGCCACCGTCGCCGTGAGTGGGTTCGTGGGCTCAGGCCATCCAGAAATGCTCACGCTCGCTCTGGAACGGCGCTTTCTTCAAACCGGTACACCGACCGATCTCACACTCTACTACTGCGCCGGCCAGGGCGACCGCATTGAGCGCGGCATGGGCCGGCTCGCCCATCGCGGCCTGCTCAAGCGCATCGTCGGCGGCCATTGGAATCTCGCGCCAAAACTCGGAGCGCTGGCCTTGGCCAACGAAGTCGAGGCCTACAACCTGCCGCAGGGAGTACTAAGCGTGCTGACACGCGAAATCGCCGCAAAGCGCCCCGGCCTCTTCACCCAGATCGGACTCAACACTTTCATCGACCCCATTCACGGCGGCGGCATGCTCAACGCCCGCACCACCGAACCCCTCGTCGAACGCGTCACGCTCGATGGCCAGATCTGGCTGCGCTACAAGCCGATGCCGATTCATGTAGCCCTCATTCGCGCCACCTATGCCGATGTACGCGGCAATCTGAGCATGGAAGGCGAAGGCATCATTAGCGAAGTCCTGCCGATGTCGCAGGCGGCGAAAAATCATGGCGGCATCGTCATCGCTCAGATTGAGAGCATCGTCGATCAACTGCCCGACCCCAAGTCCGTGCGCGTTCCCGGCCTTCTGGTTGACTACATCGTCACCTCAGGCGGCCAGTATCATGACCAGACCTTTGGCGAAGTCTTCAACGAAGACTTCGTCGTCACCAGCGACGGCTCCTTCTCCCTGCCCCCGATGCCGGAATCCGAACGCAAGCGCATCGGTGCTCGTGCTCTGCGCGAAGTGCGCAGCGGCGACATCGTGAACCTCGGCATCGGGTTGCCCGAAGCCGTGGCCATGGTCGCTGCGGAAACCGGCCGCCTGAGCGAATTCACCCTCACCGTCGAAAGCGGCCCCACCGGCGGCGTGCCAGCCTCCGGTCTTAACTTTGGCTGCAGCCACTTTCCAGAAGCCATCATCGACCAGCCTTCCCAGTTCGATTTCTACGACGGCGGCGGGCTCGACATCGCCGTGCTCGGTGCCGTCGAAATCGATGCCGAAGGCAGCGTCAACGTCGCCAGTTTCGCCGGTCGCTTCGCCGGTGTCGGCGGTTTCGTCAACATCGCCCAATGCGCGCGCCGCCTCGTCTTCTGCTGCACGTTCCAGGCGAAGGGGAACGCAAAATTCGTTAACCAAATCCAGCACGTCTGCTTCCACGGCCTCTCCGCCCTCGCTCGCGGCCAGCAGGTCCTCTACGTCACCGAACGCGCCGTGTTTGAGCTCACCCCGCAGGGCCTGCGCCTCATCGAAATCGCCGCCGGGCTGGATCTGCATCGCGACGTGCTCGATCAAATGCAATTCACCCCGCTACTCGCCGAAACCATCGCCACCATCCCATGAAACCCGTTTACATCATCGAAGCCAAGCGCACGCCCATCGGCCGTTTCGGCGGCGGCTTGAAATCCTTCACCGCCGCAGAACTCGGTCACGCACTCGGTGACGCGATGATTCCATCCGAGCTGCGCGCACACATTCAACAGGTCATCCTCGGTCAGGTTCTTCAAGCAGGCAGCGGCATGAATGTCGCGCGCCAGATCGGCCTCAAGCTCGGCCTACCTCAGGAAGTGCCCGCCTACACGGTCAACATGGCCTGCGGGTCCTCACTCAAAGCCGTCGCACTCGCCGCTGATGCCATCCGCAGCGGTGAAAGCGATCTCGTGCTCGCTGGTGGCGTGGAAATGATGAGCCGCGCCCCGCATTACGCCACGGATCTGCGCTGGGGCAAAAAGCTCGGCGATTCCTCCATGCAGGATGCGATGTTCGTCGATGGCCTCACCGATCCCCTGCTCAAAATCGGCATGGGCGAAACTGCTGAACGCATCGCCGACAAACACAGTATCACCCGCGCCGAACAGGATGCCTTCGCGGCGCTCAGCCAAAGCCGCGTCGCGGCCAGTCGTGCTGCCTTGAGTCGCGAGATCATTCCCGCTGGTGATCTGACCGAAGACGAACACCCGCGTGCCGACACCTCGGCTGACTCCCTATCGAAGCTAAAGCCCGCCTTTCGTAAAGACGGCACTGTCACCGCAGGCAATGCCTCCGGCATCAACGACGGAGCGGCTTTAACTCTGCTCGCCAGTGCGGATGCCGTCTCACGTCACCGCTTGAAACCCAAGGCACGCATCATCGCCAGCGCCGCTGTCGGCTGCGATCCTGCCCTCATGGGGCTCGGCCCTGTGGGTGCCATTCGCAAAGTCTGCACCCAGACTGGCTGGAGCCTGGGAGAAGTCGATGCCATTGAGATCAATGAAGCCTTCGCTGCCCAGGTGCTCGGCTGTAATAGAGAGCTCAATATAGACACAATGAAGCTCAATCCACGCGGAGGAGCCATCGCCCTCGGTCATCCCATCGGTGCCAGTGGCACCCGCGTTTTGGTCACCCTTCTTCACCACCTCGAAGACCACGGGCTGCGTCGTGGCATCGCCAGTCTCTGCATCGGCGGCGGCATGGGCATTGCTTTAGCGGTCGAGTTGGATTGAGACGTGTTCGCAGCAGGATTCCTCATGAAAAATGCACGCTCGGCTTGCGTAGCCGCATCGTATCTCCATGATGAAATCCTCCCCACATGAGCGCTGTTTTTGACTCCCTTTCGCGATTTTACGCCTCCTCCATTGGCAAGAAGATTCTGGTGGCCCTGACGGGTCTCGTCCTGATCGGCTTTGTGCTTGGCCACATGATTGGCAACCTGCTGATCTTTGTCGGCAGAGACGCCATCAATGAATACGGCCATCTGCTCCAGACCGCTCTGCATGGCGGAGGCGTCTGGATCGCCCGCATCGGATTGCTGACTGCGGTGGTCATTCACATCGTGGCCACGATTTCACTGACCCGCGCCAACCGCGCCGCGCGTCTGGACCAATATGGCAAGCACAAGGCGCAGGTGAGCAGCAAATCCTCCCACATCATGATCTGGAGCGGACTGACCATCCTGGCCTTCATCGTTTACCATCTGCTGCATTTCACCATTCACGCCGGCAACGACTACGGCACCTACAAGACCACCCTCCATGGTGAAACAACGCATGACGTCTATCGCATGGTCATCGCAGGCTTCTCCTGGGCTCCCGCAGTGATCTTCTACATCATCGCCATGCTGCTTCTCACCAGCCATCTCAGCCATGGCTTCAGCAGCCTCTTCCAGACCCTCGGCGTTTCCACAGACAAGACGGAGCCTCTCTTCAAGAAGCTCGGTTACGCCTTTGCGGGTCTGATCCTTGTCGGCAACTGCTCCATCCCCATCGCCATCTTCTTCTTCGGCTACGGACGTTAATTTTTTCTGCGACTCGCCATGTCTCTTAATTCCAACATTCCCTCCGGC
>NCCR01000044.1 GCA_002279765.1 Verrucomicrobia bacterium 12-59-8
CGACTCCGAATTCGACACCGTCACGAGCTGCTGCCCGGTGCCGATCGTGATCGCCGGTGGCAAGAAGCTGCCAGAACTCGACGCACTGCAAATGTGCGCTAACGCCATCGCTCAGGGAGCCAGCGGCGTGGACATGGGCCGCAACATCTTCCAGAGCGACGCCCCAGTGGCGATGATGCAGGCCGTCCAAGGCGTCGTCCACGGCGGCCTCAGCGCTGAGCAGGGCTTTGCGCTCTACAACGACTTGAAGAAGTAAGCAGTCACACAGGAGAGGGATCGTCCCGATCCCTCTCCTGCCTTCACCCTGTGCGCCTCCAAACCGGGGCTCAAGATAATCCACCAACCACGTCTGCTTTTTCTCCTTCCATGGAACTCAAACCCAATCAAGTGCGGCTCATGATGCTGCAAGTCGCCGATGCCATCATCGCCGCTGAACCGATGCTCTCCCAAGCCGACCGCGATCTCGGCGATGGCGACCACGGCCTCGGCATGAAGCGCGGCATGGAAGCCGTCAAAGCCCAGCTTGAGCCCATGGATCCCGCCAGCGCGGAGCAGGTCTTCGTCACCACCGGCACAGCCATGATGACCAGCATGGGCGGTGCCTCCGGTGCCCTCTTCGGCACCGTCTATCGCGCCGGTGGCAAAGCTCTCGCAGGGCGTCCAGCCTTCGATGCCGAAGCCCTCGCCCTCCTCCTCGAAGCCGCCCTCGAAGGCGTCATGAAACGCGGTGGTGCCAAGCCCGGCGACAAAACCATGATCGACGCCCTCGCTCCCGCCGCCACCAAAGCACGAGAATCCGTCGGCCTTTCACTCACAGCAGCCCTGACCGCCGTCGCCGTCGCCGCCGAAGCCGGCAAAGAAGCCAGCAAGGCCATGATCGCCCAGTTCGGCCGCGCCAAAACCCTCGGCGAAGCCTGCCTCGGCTTCCCCGACGCCGGCGCCTGCTCCGTCGTCATCATGCTCAGCACGATGCGGGACTTTGTAACCTGCGGAGCTTGATTCAACAGCAGGATAAAATCCTGTCCGGTTTCCCCTTCCCGCGTGAGATAGTGCCAGACGCATGAACACGCATGAGACCCAGGCTGCACAGGTTTTCCTCGCCCATCACGATTTTGTGAGGGGCGTGGCGTTGAAGTATGCGCCCTGGCCGGGACTGATGGAGGACATCGCGCAGCAGGTTTTTTTGGAGTTCATGGCGAAGGAGTCCCAGTGGGATCTGAGCACGGACGCACGTCCATTGCTGGCGACGATGACCCGCCACATCGCCATGCGGCAGTGGCGCGAGCGCACACGGCAGCAGCCGGAGGTGGTGCAAAAGCTGGCCGATCACATCCGCCTGCTCGCCGAGGAACGTGAAGCCCCGCCGCGCTACGAAGAGGAGATCAGCGTGCTGCGCACCTGCCTGCAAAAGCTACCAGAGAAAAGCCGCGAGCTGGTGGAACTCTACTACTACAACGACATCGGCACGCCGCAGATCGCGGATCAGATCAACATGAAGGCTGACACCGTCTGCCGCGCCCTCTCCCGCGTGCGAGAAAAACTGCGCGAGTGCATTGAGCGCTCGACCAACCAAGGGGGCCCCGCACATGCCTGACACCGACACTTTAATCCAGCACTACCTCGAAGGCACCCTCACCACGGCCGAAGCGGAGGAGTTGCATGAGCTGCTGAAAGCACAGCCGGAGCTGGGCGAGCGCCTGCTCCAGCAGTTCGACATGGATGCGATGCTGCGTGCGACGAAGCCGCTTGTGGCAGACAACCTCATCCGTCCCGCGCTGCTGCCCAAGCGCCGCTTCACCTTCGCCACCGTCACCAGCGTGGCTGCCATGGCGGCCTGCATCACGCTGCTGGGCACCTGGTTGATGAATGCCGCATTGAATCTACGACCCGAGGCCGAGGAGACAACGGCCTCCGTGGCCGTGCTGACGCGGGGCGTAAATCTGGAATGGGACTCTGCAACCATCACCCCCGGCACGCCGCTTTCTCCCGGCTGGCTCAAACTGAAATCCGGCATCGCGCAGATTGAGTTTTATCAAGGGGCCCGCGTCCTGATCGAAGGCCCCGCTGAATTGCAGCTCGTGTCCTCCGGCGAAGCCACCTGCACACGCGGCAAACTCAGCGCCCAGGTGCCGCCGCAGGCCAAGGGCTTCCGCATCAACACGCCCAAAGGCACCATCGTCGATCTCGGCACCGAGTTCGGGCTGGATGTGAGCGCTGCGAATGAGGAGGTGCATGTGTTCAAAGGCGAGGTCGAGCTGCATCAGCCTGATGTGACCATGAAGTCCCTCAAGGAAGGCCAGGCCATGGCGATTGCAGGCAACACCGCCATGCTCTCCGCGAATGCGTCGAGCTTTGCCTCGCTCAACGAGCTGGACGCCCGCAGCGCGATCTCCCAGCGCTTCCAGTTTGAAAAGTGGCTGGCCTCCAGCTCCAAACTGAACGCCGATGCCGGACTGCGGCTGCGCTTTGATTTTCAGGATGACGAAGGCTCGCGCTCCCTTCGCAATCACGCGGTGAACGGCACCCAGATTTCTGACGGCAGCATCGTCGGTGCCTCATGGACCACGGGCCGCTGGCCGGGCAAGCGCGCCCTCGAATTCCGCAACGTAAGCGACCGCGTGCGCCTGAACATTCCCGGCGAAACCCAAACCCTGACCATGGCCGTCAGAGTGCGCGTCAACGGCCTCGACCGCACCTTCAACTCCCTCTTCATGTCAGAAGGATGGGGCGACCGCAAAATCCACTGGCAGATCACCCGGGAGGGCAAAGTGCGCCTCGGCATCGCCGGCAGCAATGGCGCAGGCCATGCCGACCATGACACCCCCGTGTTCTTCACACCCGAACGCTTTGGCCGCTGGACCCATCTGGCTGTCGTGTTTGATCCCGCAGCCAAAGAGGTGCGGCACTACGCCAACGGCGAACTGCTAACACGCTCCACCCTCAAGGACACCGAGGCCCTGAAGATCGGCATCGCCGAACTCGGCAACTGGAACGACCGCCGCAGTTCCGGCGGTGTCGCCATCCGCCACCTCAGCGGCGCGATGGATGAGTTCGCCCTGTGGGACCGAGCCCTGAGCGATGCGGAGATTGCTGCACTGGCGAAGTGACGTGTGGAAATCACGAATGGTAGCAGCATCATCTCGATGCCTCCAGCTCGCGGGGAATGCGGCGACATTGCAATGCAGGTGATGATTGACCCGTTGTGTCTTCCCTCATGCGTATGTGGGTTACAACACTGATCACCGCGTGCAGAAGTTTGAAATCGTCGAGAAGTAAGCTCTGAATTGTCTTTATGCACACCGCCCCCATCCGCGTCACCATCTGGAACGAATTTGTCCACGAGCGGCAGAATCCCACCGTCGCCGCCATTTATCCCGACGGCATTCATGGGGCGCTGGCGGAGGCGCTGTCAAAGCATGGCGATTTCCATGTTCACACGGCCACGCTGGAGGAACCGGAGCAGGGACTGCCGCCGGTGGTGCTGGACCAGACCGACGTGCTGCTGTGGTGGGGTCATGCGGCGCATGATCAGGTGAGCGATGAGCTGGTCACGCGCGTGCAGGAGCGTGTGCTCGCGGGCATGGGGCTGATCGTTTTACACTCGGGCCATTTCTCCAAGGTCTTCAAGCGCCTCATGGGCACGAGCTGCGCGCTGCGCTGGCGCGAGGCGGGAGAGCGGGAGCGTGTGTGGGTGATCCATCCGGGCCATCCCATCGCGGCGGGGCTGGGCGACTGCATCGAGATCGAGCACTCGGAAATGTATGGCGAGCCCTTCGGCATTCCGACGCCTGACGAGCTGGTTTTTGTCTCCTGGTTCCAAGGCGGCGAAGTGATGCGCAGCGGGGCGACGTGGACGCGCGGCAGCGGGCGCATATTTTACTTCAGCCCTGGGCACGAGGTCTATCCCATCTACCACCTGCCGGACGTGCAGCGCGTGATCGCCAACGGCATCCGCTGGGCACGCCCTCAAGGAGCGGAGGCAAACTCGCCACGCCACGTGCCAGTGGAGCAAGCGAGGGAGAAGATCGAAGTACGCGGCGGCACCGTGCATCAAGAAGACGGCCAGTTGGTCGGGCATTGACGGCTGAGGAAGGATAGACCTCCGGACTAACCACGGCCTGTGACATCCCGCCTCCAGCTACGACCAGCGGTTCATGTCGGCGAAGTCGAGGGGCGAGAGCGGTGTTTCCATGATATTTGGCGATCATAGAAATGCACGCCCCCAAGAGGCGAGCCAAAACATGCGCAGTCTTTTCCGCCAGCCGCGTGATTCTTGCCGCGACTTTGCTGCTGAGGCGGCTTAAAGGTGTGACCACATGACTGACCTTGACCCTGAAACACTCGCCGTCCGCATCCGCCAGTCACTTGGCTGCAGCAAGGACCTGGCCGCAGACTACGTGAAGGGCATCAGCAATCCCCCCGAGATCATCCACGGCAAAATCGTCGTGCGTGATCCCGAAGGGCGCATTGTCGCGCGTGTGCCGGAAAGCGTGCTGGCTTAAGCCGGACGAGATTCGATGCGGGCGACCATCTCGCGCACATGCCAGGCTTTGTAGGCGCGGGGCTTCAAAATGGCGAGGCTCTTGGCAAACGAACCCCACTTGAGAACGCGAATGGTCACGCGGCGCGTGCCCCAGTTGTTCATCATGCCGAAGGTCGGCTTGTAGAGATCAATGGTCTTCGTGCCCACGAGTGCGGAACCGTAGTCATCGACGACGTAGATCGAGGAATCGCCCTGGATCTGGAACACCGTACCCACCGGGTAGATGGACCAGTCAGCCGCGGCACTGCGGATCTGGCCGTGCTTGAGCAAAGTACCGACTGCCGTGCGGGCACCGTACTCGATGTGGTCGCTTTCGTCGTGAGTGTAGGCGGTTGTCTTGACGCCTGCAATGACCTGGCCTGGAGTGCCAGCTGGGATTGTGGTTGAGCTTTTAACTTCTTCCGCAGTAGCGGAGACGCACATAGCAGCGAGGCACAGGAGGGTGGTTGGATTCAATCGGTCGGTTGGTTGTTGGGTCACGCTCGACCAGATGGGGGGCCCGGTCAGAGGGGCGCGCATGGTGTCGAGTTCACCGTACCTGTCAACGCGAGGATTTGTAGCCGGTGCGGGTCCCAAAACAGGACTTTAGACAGCTCTAAGGGTGAATTTAGCGCCACTACGTCACTTCAAACGAAGAACTGCCCCGTAAGCCTCGGCTCCGCCGGGGGACGCCATGGTCTGGCCGCCGAATGTCGCAGGTGCGACACAAGCCCCCGAAAAAACTAACCTTCCGGAGGGGTGCCAGGCCATGCAGTAGGCATTGTCGCCCTTGATTCCGCCAGTTTGGACGAGCCATTCGAGGCCTCCTTTCGAGTCAAAAGCAGCGGTGAAGATGTCAGTGGCGCCCTGCGTCTTGAGTGTCTGTCCGGCAAAGGTGGCGGTGTCAGAAAACTCACCTGTCACGAAGCAACGCCCCGTGTTGTCTGTGGCGACGCCAAGGCAGTAGTCGGTGGCGGGGCCTTGGAGAACGTGGCTCCAGACGAGTTTGCCTTCAGGGCTGTAGTGCGCGAGCACGCCATCGTTGTCCTTGTCGCCGGTGGTGTGCATGGGGCCTCCATTGAGCACGCCTTTGAACATACCTGCGCACCAGGTGCGACCTGTGGCATCGGCGGTGATTTCATGGAAGCCAGCGCTCGGTACACCTGGGAGGGTGGCGGCCCAAACGCCTTCGCCATTGGGCGTAAGTTTCAACACGATCCCGGCCTGGGATTTGGATTCCAAGTTCACGCCATCCATCGCTCCAGCACCGCTGCCGCTGCCTCCTATATAGATACAGCCGCTGGCATCGACGCCGAGACCATGCCCGCTGCCAGAGAATTTGCCGCCTGTTGCCTTCACCCACTTCAGATTGCCTGCCGCGTCATACTTGGCGCAGAAGATCGGGCGTGTGGTGCTGCCGGCATTGACGGTGACATCGCCGAACTTGGCCTCGCCAGCGATGGCACCGGTGACAACGATGTCGCCCTTGGAATCGACCACGATGCCGTGGCCGTAGTCGTAGCCTTTGCCACCTGCCGTTTTGATCCAAATCAGCGCACCGAGTGTGTCGTATTTGGCAATAAAGACGTCATAATCACCCGCGTTTGGCAGGGTCTGGCCATTGGCCTGGGCATCGGTGCTTTGGTAGTGGCCGGTGACGTAGGCATTGCCGACGGCATCGGTGGCCACGCCATAGCCGCGATCCACCTGACTGCCGCCGAGACTGCGGACCCAGAGGAATTTTCCGGTTGGGGAGACTTTGGTGAGGAAGAAATCTGTGCTGCCGAGGCCGGTGCGCTTGAGGTCGCCGAAGGTGCCGTCGTCGGTGGTTTCGCCGGCGAGGAAGACATTGCCTTCGCGGTCAAAGGTCACGGCACGGGTCTTGTCGTTTTTGGCTCCGCCACCTGCGGCGACCCACTCGAAGGTGGGTGTGGCGGCGTGGAGGGAGGTGGCGAGGAGGGCGAGGCAGAGCGGGCGCATGTTACAGGCTTACTGGATGGGGGAGAAGTCGGTGGGCTTCATGTAGATGCTCTTCACGCCTTCGGTGAGGGGCTCGATGGTGAGGGAGCCGCCGTTGGCGGCTTCGCTGGCGGCCTTGGCTTTGACCCAGTCGGGGTCGGCGCGGAAGGCGGTGAAGGAGGCGAGGCCGGCTTCTTTGCTGTCGTGGGCGAGGATGTAGATGAGCTTTTGGCCGGCGCCTTTGTCGGCATCGGTCGGGGTCCAGTAGGCGAGATTGGTCATGCCGTGCTTGGTGAAGAGCTTCATGGTGTGGTCGCGGAAGCGGGAGTGGAGGGCGTCGAGCTTGCCGTCTTTGGTGGTGTAGGTGCGCATTTCGAAGACGCGTGGCTTGTCGCCTTTGGTGATGGCCACGGGCGGGGAGTAGTCCGTGGGGGTCATGAAGATCGACTCCGGCGGCTTGGCGAGGATTTTGCCGCCCTCTTCGCTGGCCTTGCGTGCGGCCTGCCATTCGGGATCTGCGCCGAAGGCTTTGAAGCTGGCCTTGGCGGCGTCGCGGCTCTGGTGTTCGAGGACGTAGATGAGGGTGGTTTTGGAGCCGTTCTCTTCATCCACCGGCACCCAGTAACCGATGTTTTTCATGCCGTGCTTTTCAAAGAGCTTGCAGGTGTGGTCGCGGAAGCGGGAGAGGAGGGCGTCGAGCTTGCCTTCGTTGCAGGTGTAGATGCGGAGTTCGTACACGGGGGAGGGCGCGGCGTCCGCGGCGGCGGCGTGCAGGAGCGGGGCGAAGAGACTGGAGAGAGCGAGGGCGAGAAAGGTGAGACGGGTCATGAGGAATGAACATACGCCTCGGAAGGGAATGCTTATCAAGAAGCTGCTGCAAGGATCTCGCCAGCTTTATGAAAGTGCCGTGGATCCATCAAGGACGCAGAATCTCGGGATCGCCCTGACGTCGGAGGGCTAGGAAGTCGTTGAGATTTAACGTATAGACCACTGTGACCCCAACTTTTCTGGCTGCCACGAGATGCGCGTAGTCGTACACAGCCCCACCACGAACACCATGCCGTCTTGCCTGAAGAAGCGCCTCCAGCAGTTCATCAGCATTCAGTTCAACGATCCGAACAAGCGGTCTGACAGTCTGGCTCAGAAGTTGTGCTGCAAAATCAGCGTTTACTTTTATGCCGAGCCTGCCTCCAGTCAGTGTGGTGAAGGTTTCCATCAGAGCATGTGCATAAATGACACCCTCGCCTTTCAGCAACAAGGCCAGACATTCTGCATGCTGGTCTTCATCTCTTGAGAGTGCTGCGACGAGCACCGAGCTGTCCAGCAGGAAGCTCATCGTCGGGCTGCGCGGGCGGCCAATTCATCACGCTCAGCACGCACAGCGGCGGCAGCATCCATTTTGATGCCAAACCTTGGCAACACAAGGACTCCATTCTCGAACTCCCCTGCAGTCACTTCAGGCAGATCGTCCTTCACAATTTCAATGCGCCCCTCTGTAATCTCCGCCCAAATACGAATGCCAGGCTTGGCACCGAAGACGTCCCGCAGGGACTCCGGCATATCGATCTTCCCGGCATCATCAATGGTCAGCATCGCGGTCATGGGTTGATTTTGCCACTCAAAGAGATGATCCGCAAGCGCGGCGTCCCTACCCGGCGGCGGCGAGGATGCCATGGATCAATCCTCGGGCATCAGCACGGGGATAACCTTGTTGCCGTGGCGGCGGTAGATGCGGAAATCCGCATCCAGTGTGAAGATCACGCTTTCTTTGTGCAGCTCTGACAGACGAACGAGGCAGGCATCGGCCAGTGACATGGGCCGATCACGATAACGACGCATCAGCGTCCGCAGGTCGGCCAGTTGATCCTCGATTTCCAGCGCGATACGGATCACGCCACGCTCCAGCAGCACAAACAGTGCGTCTGTGTCCACGCCTTCACGTTTCAGCAAAAAAGCGGCCTCTGTCAGCACAGCTTCGCAGGTCAGCATGGGTGGGCGGAGCCGCTGCCATTGCTCCAGGACCCAGGCGGAATGTTGCAAATCTGCCGCCAGGAAGGAAACCAATGGACCGGTATCCAGCAGCACCGGTCCTTTCACCGGCCGAAGCCCTCCATGTATTTGGGATTCGTCGCCAGGTCTTTAGGCAGCTTCTTGAGAGAGCCCGCCAAATCGCGCGCCAAGTCATAACATGAGGCTCCGGCGGCTGTCTCTGGTTGTTCGAGTTCGCGTTCCAAAGCCGCACGCACCAGCGCCGACTTCGTCATGCGACGTTGACGGCTTTCCTGATCCAGTCGCAGCAGCAACGAATCGGGCAATTTGAGAGAGATCGTGCTCATTGTGGCGCATGGTAATACACGCCATACTTTTCGGCAATACGCATTTTCCAAAACTGGAGACCAGCATTTGCCCACTGAACCGAGCGAGGCAGAGGAGCGCAAAGCCTGGAATGCTTCAAAAATTTAGCGGGTAAGGCCGCAGTGTTGGAAATACACCCGCCGAATTTGCCTGACCTTGGCTCCCGCACCCTTAATTTTTCTGCGAGGGGACATCAATCTAGGCAAAAACAACCATCTTTTAAGCAAATACAATTGTAAATTTAAGCAAATAGACTTTAAATATACGGCTATATGGCCGTCATACTATACTCAAAGTTCACCATTACCCATCTTTATCACTTTACAGATGTAAGAAATATACCCAGCATAAAAAAGTTTGGCCTGCTTTCGCACGCCGAACTTCAAAGGCAAAGTGTAGAAGTGGCTGCCCCTGGCGGTAACGATTGGAGTCACGAAGAAGATCAACGAAGAGGCTTGGATGAGTATGTCCATCTTTGCTTTTTTGATCAGCATCCGATGGAATATATAGCGAAAAAGGATGGCCACATCGTCGAAACAACTTTCCTTAAAGTATCCCCCGAGATTTTGAAAAACAGTGAGCTTCGTTTTACAGGTGAGGTGGCTAACAAATCTGGTTCCAAACTGTTGACGCTTGAGCAAGCTGTTGATCTACTTGATTTCGAAGTGATCGGAACCAGAACAGACTGGAGAGACAGTGCAATACAGCAAAGATTAAAGGCCGCAAAAAAATATGAGGTGCTTGTGCCAAAAGCTATACCAGCTAACATGATAAGTTTTACGTGATGGCTGAACGTCCCATTTTTCTATCTTGCACCACGGGTGAACTATTTGTCCGAGAGATCTCCTTGTCATTCCATTGGAACCCGGGCTTCGCTTCTGTTCAAAAGCAAAAAAATGTTGCGGCTTTACATGCCGCTGCCGCAGAAATTGGATATACCCCCATCCTTGAGATCTCCACAAAGTCGGAACATCGACTTGGAGTGCGAATGAGCGCGTTTAACCTTAAGGTAGAAATGCCAAGTGGTGAATTGATTCCGCTTGAATGCGCATTTCAAGGCAGCAAAATTTTCGAACATGGTGGTCCTTTTCGGGATATATATAATTTCGAAAGCGGGGAAGCGAAAAAAGATGAGCGAATTCGCTCCAATGGAAAAATCATAGGCTTTGATTTTGATGGCATCCGAATTCCAAGTGAACCCAAAACTGCTTTCTACGATTGGTTATATGCTCGTGCACTAGCTCCTCATCGCGAATTTTTGCAGTGTTTGGACTCCTACGCTGGTTTTAGTGACATTGAATTTAATCCCGAACGCTCATTAAACTGCCAGGCGAGGTCAGCGGCGCTTTTTGTGGCATTGGAAAAGAGAGACCTTTTAAAAAAGGTCACAGACTCTCCTGCCGTGTTTATAGAAACAGTGAGATCTCACTTAGAATATTCTACACCGCCCAGAGCTTCGGGAAAAAAAGGGAGCGAAAACCGAGTGTTAGAATTCGGAAAAAGTACTGAACAGCCCATCATCATCCCACTTGCCGAAGCGGTCACCAGTCCAGAAGAACTAACCGTTGTGCGTGAAAAGATTAACGAGATTATCATGTGGATTAACTCCCAGAAAAATCGTTGAGCAATAACACGATAGACTCTCACCCCGCCGCCGCGAGGATGCCTGCTGCTTTGTGCAGCGTCTCTTCGTATTCGTGCTGGGGGACGGAGTCGGCGACGATGCCGGAGCCGACGTGGAAGGTGATTTGATCGCCTTGTTGCACGGCGGTGCGGATGGCGATGTTCCACTGGCTGCGGCCGTCGAAGCCGAACCAGCCGATGGCGCCGGTGTAGAGGCCGCGGGGGTGGGGCTCGAGTTCGGTGATGATTTCGGTGGCGCGTTTTTTGGGGGCGCCGGTGATGCTGCCGCCGGGGAAGCAGGCGCGGAAGGCATCGACGTGATCGATGTGCGGGCGCAGGGTGCCGGTGACGGTGGAGACGAGGTGGAAGACCTGGGCGAAGCTTTCCACGCGCCAGAGTTCGGGGACGGCGACGCTTCCGAATTCGCAGACCTGGCCGAGGTCGTTGCGCTCGAGATCGGTGATCATGAGGAGTTCGGCGCGTTCTTTGGCCGAGGTGGTGAGTTCGTGCATGGCGGCGGCGTCACGCCCGGGATCGGCAGCAAAACGCGGACGCGTACCTTTGATAGGACGTGTGGCAATGCGTGAGCCCTGCATGCGGAGGAACAATTCGGGCGAGGCGGAGAGCACGTTGGTCCCGGCGAGTTGCATGAAGGCGGCATGCGGCGCGGGGGAAACAGCGCGCAGTTTTAAATAGAGTGCGAGTGCATCGGCATCCTGCGGCCATGCTGCCTGCCACGGGTAGGAGAGGTTCACCTGATAGATGTCTCCGGCGGCGATGTAGCGCTGTGCGCGCTCGACCATGCGCAGGAAGTCTGCGCTGCGGACACGGGGCTCGAAGTGAAGAGACGGCGCGGCAGGAGGTGTGCTGCTGGAGGGTTGCCATTTAAAATCGCCGAATTCGAACCACTTCGCCATGTCATGATGATAGACGAGGCCGTGCGGGTAGATGCCGAAGACGAAATGGCCGTCATAGCCGACCCAGCCGTAGAGACCGCCCGCCGAGGCGCGGGGAATGCGCAAGGCGGCACGTACTTTTTCCCAGTCCTGGTCGATGTGGCCCTGCAAAATTGCGACGGGCTCGGCGGAGATGACGGAAATGGCTCCTGGCGTGGCCAAAGACGAGTCCATCCAGACCAAGCCCTCGCGATGGCACAGTTGTGCCGCGATTTCGGCGGGAGTGTGAGAAAAATCGCACGGACGATAGTGCGGTGACGTTTCAATGGCATGAGAGAACAGCGGCAGGGAGTGACCTTCCGGCATTTTGAACGAAGAACCCTGGAGCATTGACACTAGGAGGCCCAAATCGTACCATGAGCGTCTTTTTCAGCAACTTGTGACTCCACCATCCACCATTCTGGCTTCCGAACGTGATCGCTCCTCAGCGCTTGCCTGGGGTACGCTGTGCGTGCTGGCGGTGGTGCAGATGAGCCTGGCGCTGAAACTGCTCACCGTGACACGTGACCCGGCAGCGGGAATCAGGCCCGTGACAACTGCGCCGTCACCGACGGCCCCTGCGCCGAGCATGGTGCCGGAGATTGGCCAGATCGCCCAGCCGACGCGTGTCATTGCGCCGCCACTGCCGGGCTCGCTGATGCCAGCGCCTGCACCAGCGGTCCCCGTTTACAATGGTCCGCCACCCATTGGCTCGTTCAGCCAGAGCGGAGCTGCAACGCCTGCCCCTTCGTTTATTGCCCAGGCACCGCCTGCCACCGCAGCTCCTTTCGTTCCAGCGCCCGCACCTGGCATGCCTGCGGCTCCGCAGACTGCCGCTTTTCCTTCTGCCACTGCCACGCCTGGACCGGCACCCACGAGGACGATACCGCCTGAATTCGCCACCAAACCGGATCCCGCCACGGCGCTGCTGCGTGACGTGAACTATGTGATCACTTCGGCCAAGGAAATCCGCGGCATGAGCGACATGCAGCAGGCGCTGGAACTGCTGCGAAAGGCGGACGAACTCAACCCGGACCATCCGGCGATCATTGCCGAGATGGCGCAGACCTATGAACAGATGGGCCTCACGGCCAAGGCCACGGACGCCTGGCGGCGCATTCAACTGCTCGGGACCACGAAGGCGGGCAGTTATTTTGAGCTTGCCACGCGGCGGCTGGGCTCGGGCTCTGCGGCGGTGACGGCACCGGCGCTGTCCGCAGGTTCCGGAGCTGAGAGCGAAAAGTTTCTGCGCCTGGGCGCGTGCCAGGTGGCCCGCGATTTCACGATCAACGCCGGCGAGCGCTACGTGCTGCGTGTCCCCATCGTGAGGGCGGGCAACCGTACCATCAACGGGCAGGAGCTGAACCTTGAGGTGTTCTTTTTTGATCGGGTGAACCATGAAAAAGTGGCGCTGACCATCGCGCCCGAACCGGTGGAAACGTGGCAGTCCGCTCCGGTGGACTGGGCCGGCACCGGTGAGGAGCTGCTGGATGTCGTTTATCACCTGCCTGCACTTTCCGCCGCCGAAATCCAGCAGCATGGACGCCGCACTTACTACGGGTACATGCTCCGGCTCTACTACAACAACAAACTCCAGGATGTGGCTGCCGAGCCCCGCGATCTCCTGGAGTTCGGATCCGCACCAGGCAGCGTTCCTGCGGGTGTCAATCCGCTGCTCCCGCCCATGGGAAAATGATCGCCACTGACACGCCTGCATGACTCTTTTGTTTGTCGATTCCAATGCCGCACTGCGCGGCATGCGCACCACTTGGCTCAGGGACAACCTCCCAGGCTACACTGTGGTCGATTTCCCCGAGTCGTCTCTTGCGGCCAAGTGGATCGCCAAGGCAGACTCGCTCGACATCCTCGTGACCGAAGCGATCTTCCCCACGCAGGAAACTGGCTTCGCGCTGCGCGACACGGCGCGTGCGCGTTTTCCGCAAGTGCGTGTGCTTTTCAGCACGCGCTATGACCTGACCGGATTTGAGGATCAGATCGCCGACGGCCTCGTGCTGAAAGACGCGCCTTACACGCCGGAGAAGCTGCTGGAGCGCGTGCGTGCGCTGCTTTCGCAGCCGGTCGAGTCCAATGAACCGCCGCCCGTCATGGTGCCGGGCACGGTGCTGGGGAACTATCAAGTGCTGGAGCGGCTCTACATTGAAACGGAGTCGGAAACGTACCGAGCGCTGCAGATCACGGTACAACGCCCGGTGGCGCTGGTGCTGCTGAAGCCGGAGCATCTGCAGCAGCCGGAAGTGGTGGCCAAGTTCAAAGAACGTGAACGGGTGAAGGCCTCGCTGATGCACCCGCGCATCGCGCCGCTGTATGAGGCGGGCGAAACGAACGGCTGGCTGTTCTACACACGCGAACTGCCGCGTGGCCGCAGCTTGTCCGAAATCGAGCTGACCGATGAACTGCTCAGCGAACGCCGTCTAGCCGAGGTGTTGTTCGGCGTGGCGGAGGCCATGCAGTTTGCCACGGAGCGCGGTTACCACCATCGCAGCATCACACCACGGGACATTTACATCGATGCCGACCATCAGGCGAGCATTGTGAATTTCTTCCGCCCGACGGTGGCCAAAAAGCGGGATGCGCAGGCGGATGTGAAAGCGTTTCTCAACCTGATGCGCCCCGTCGCCGCCGAGGGCAAGGCCCGCGGCCTGCTGCAGTCGCTGGCAGCAGCGAGCCACGACTGGAACGGCCTGCTGCATGCCCTGGACGATGTGCGTGACGACATGCGTGAGCGCAGCATCGTGCGTAAAATCGAGGCGGAGACGCTGCCGGTCGATGTGAACGGCACCAAACCCTGGTGGGTGTGGGTGATGATCGCCCTCATCCTCGTGGTGGTAGCGGGACTCGGCGCTCTGATGAACGGCCAGAACACGACGCCGACCGCCAATGCATCGGCGCTCCCTATTCAGATGGTGCGTATCCCGGTCGGCCCCTTCGTGTACCAAAAGAATGAAAAGATCCGACTGCCGGAGTTTTGGATCAGCAAGCATGAGGTCACCATCGGCCAGTATGCCGAATTCCTGAAGGCTTTGAAAACTTCCACGCCGGGGGCGTTCGATCACTCGTTGCAGCCCAAAACCAAAACCAGCCACGAACCGGTGAAGTGGGGCCAATACTATGCGGCCGCCAAAACGGGCACCACCTTCAATGGTGAGAGCATCACGCTCAACACGCCCGTCTCCCAGGTGGACTGGTGGGATGCGTACGCCTTTGCCAAGTGGAAAGGCCAGCGCCTGCCAACGGAGCAGGAGTGGGAAAAAGCCGCCCGTGGGGACCACGGCCTGATCTACCCCTGGGGCAACCAGCCCAACAGCAAAGCCGCCAATCTCGGCGATGATTACGATGCCTCCCCCAAAGGCAGAGGGGGCAAGCTGGACGGGTTCAATCTCTGGGCGCCGATCACACGCGTCACGCTGGATGTCAGCCCCTACGGCGTGTGTGACATGGCTGGCAATGTCAGTGAATGGACGGCGGGTGAAAGCGTGTCCGGCGAATGGCCCTCACACCCGGATTACATCGACATCAAGGTGCCCGTCGTGCGCGGCGGACATTTTGGTCTGAAGAGCAACGACCAGCTTCTTACTGACAGACGCTTTCCAGAATCCGCAAATGAGGCTACACTCGCCCGCGGTTTCCGCACCGCCACCAGCACTGCTCCCGCCAAACCCAATCCCTGAAGCTTATGAACCGTCTCCTGCTAATGCTGATCCTCTGCCTCTGCTGCGGCCAGGCCCGTGCCCAGTACGTCACTAATCTCACGCTGTTAAAAAATCAGTTCATTACGGGAGAGCCGGTCGTGGCGGTGGTGACTGTCACCAACCGATCCGGTGCCGATGTGATCGTGGGCGGTCATGGCTCACGCGACTGGCTGCAGTTTGAAATTACCGAGACCAACGGTCGCAGGCTCTCCCCGGTGGCCATTGGTTCAGAGGAGACCATCACCATGAAGGCAGGCGGCACGACCAAGCACAAGGTTGAGATTTCTGGAGGCTATTCCACCGCTGATCTCGGCACCTTTAGCATGGTGGCAAACGTGCTGCATCCCATCTCCGGCCAGTACTACACCTCCAACAAGGTGCGCATGACCATCACCGACTCGAAGCCAAACATGTTTGACCAGCCGTTTGGGGTGCCGCAGGGGTTTCCCAACGCCGGACGCGCACGCCGCTACCAGGTCATTTTGTTTCGCGAACTCGACGATCTACAGCTCTACTGCCGCATCACCGATGATCGCAGTGGTGCCTACATTGCCACCTTTCTGCTGGGACCTGCCATGATGGCGGTGCAGCCGCAGATCAGCATCGACGTGCATAACAAGCTGCACATCTTGTTCCTGGCCCAGCCGCACATTTTCTGCCACGCGGTGGTCAATCCGGATGGCAAGATCCACCAGCGCACCTACTACCGTGATCCGGAAGGCGATCGTCCCTCCCTGGTGATGACGAGCAGCGGCGCGAAGGTGATCGGCGGTGTCACCTTTGATCCTGGTGCCCCACCGCCGAAAAAGAAAACTCTGCGCAAGGCCTCCGAACGTCCGGAGGTGCTGAGCACGGTGCCGAAAATGAACAATTAACGCAAGGATCGAATGACTGGCGGGCGTTATGCCTGACGATGCATTTTCGTTTTTCTCTCTGCTTCGTTCTTTCCTTCGCACTCGGCGCTCTCCACGCGGCCAACCCTGCGCCCACTCCCAAACCGGCGGTCAAGCCCGGCGGCAATGGCCCCAAGTGGAAACCTCTCAAGCCGCAGACTCCGGCCGGATTCACGCTGAAGACGCTCGAAGTCGCGCAGTACCCTGAGCACACCGTGGAGCTGTATGTGTACCTGCCTGATGCGGAGGGAACGTGGCCCTGCATCCTGGACATTCATGGCGGTGGGTGGAAGGCCCGGCAGGTGGAGGCTGACAAGCCGATGATGGGGCGCCTCGCTCAACGCGGCTTCGTCACTGCGCTCGTCAGCTATCGGCTCTCCACCGAGGCGAAATACCCTGCGGCTCTGCATGACTGCAAGGCCGCGCTGCGCTGTCTGCGCGCGCATGCCAAGGAGCTGAAGATCGACCCCGAGCGCATCGGCTGCATGGGCGGCTCCGCCGGCGGGCATCTCTCAGGGTTGACCGCGATGACGACTGGCCTCTCCGAATTTGAAGGTGCAGGCCCGTTCAAGGATCAATCCAGTGCTGTCAAAGCGTGCATTGTCATGGCCGCCACGCAGAACCTCGTGGACTCAAATTATTTCAAAGCGAACGAGAGCGCGATCCTCTTCTTCGGCGGGAACGCCCTGGAGAAACCGGAGGTGTACCAAGCGGCGTCTCCCATCAATCACGTTCGCGCCGGTGTGCCGCCCACGATCTTCATCGAGGGCGAAAAAGACTCGCTCAAAGTGGGCCGTGCCGAGATGATGGGCAAGCTGCAAGCCCTGGGCATCGAAACCGCCGTACACACGCTCAAGGAAGCCCCGCATCCGTTCTGGATGAGCGATCCCTGGTGCGCGGAGACCGTCGATATTGCCGCTGCTTTCTTCAAGAAGCACCTCGGCGAGCCGGTGGTGAAGTAAGCCGCGCTTACTTGCCCAGCTTTGGCAGCGCCTGCACCAGCAGATTGTAGAACTCATTCTCCTCCGGCGTTTCGCCGTCGCTCTTGAGGATGTTTTTCACCACGCCGAGCACTTCCTTCTGCGCAGACTTGGTGGTAAAGCCCTGCGCCTTCTCATTGATGTAATCGAACATCGTGTCGTCGCTCTCGGACATTTCACGCGCACGGGCGAATGATTCTTCGATGAACAGGCTCTTCGGATACTCGGAGTCCCATCCTTCGGCAATGAAAGCCGACTCGAGCAGGCGCTCTTCGGTCAATGAAATATGCGCATCCGCATAGATGGAAAGGGTGAGCACATCAAACAGGGCTTCGCGCTGGGGTTGGTTCATAGCGTTAAATTTGGCAAACATCAGCACTGGATCAAGCAGACACTTCTTCACACGGAAATCTCCACCAGTCCGCCGTTCACCGTGACGACGGCATTTCGTCATTCGTCATTGCTCCATCTTGACCTCCCGTCCAACCTCTTGACTCCTTGACACCCGCCCATGTCCGACGCCAGCACCACTCCCATGATGAAGCAGTACCTCGCCATCCGGCGCGAGCTGCCAGAGGACGTGCTGCTGTTCTTTCGCCTGGGGGACTTTTATGAGCTGTTCTTTGAGGATGCGAAGACGGCCTCGCCGATCCTGAATGTGGCGCTGACGAAGCGCAACGGGGTGCCGATGTGCGGGGTGCCGCATCATTCATCACAGGGGTACATCGCCAAGCTGATCAAGGCGGGTAAGCGGGTGGCCATCGCGGAGCAGACGACGGATCCGGTGCCGGGGAAGATCGTGGAGCGTGCGGTATCGCAGGTGCTGAGCGCGGGGACGATCAATGATCTCAATCTGCTGGACTCGAACCGCTCGAACTATCTCGCGGCGGTGTTTCGCGAGGGCAAGAAGCTTGGACTCGCGTATGTGGACCATACGACGGGTGAGTTTGAGGTGGCGGAGTTCAAGGACACGACGGAACTCGCAGATGAGCTAGAGAGGCTGCAGGCGAGTGAGATTTTGTATAGTGAGGAGCAGGGTGATTTGATCGCGGCGCTGGGGAGTCCGAGCTGTGCGCAGGCTATTGAGGGTTATCTGTTTTTGATTGATCAGGCGCAGCACAGTCTGACGCAGCATTTCAAGGTGCAGTCGCTGGATGGCTTTGGCTGTCAGGGACTGAGCGCGGCGATTGGTGCGGCGGGGTGTATTTTGCAGTATCTGCAATTTCAACTGCGGCGCAGTGTGGATCATATCCAGCGGCTGCGTTATGCGCAGATCAGCGATGTGGTGCTGATCGATGCTGCTAGCCAGAGCCATCTGGAGCTGGTGACGGCACGCGGTGGCAATGCGCACACGCTGCTGAGCGCGCTGGACCGCACCTGCACGCCGATGGGTGCGCGCAAACTGCGGCACTGGGTGCTGCATCCGCTCAGAGATCTGGAAGCGCTGACGCAGCGGCAGGACATGATCGCGGCGCTGCTGGAGGAGAGCATGCTCTTCAGCCAGATCCGCACGCTGCTGAAAGAGGTGCGCGATTTGGAGAGGACGAGTTCGCGACTGAGCCAGGGCAGTGGCAATGGGCGTGATTTGCTGATGCTGGCGTCTTCGCTGGAAGTGGTGCCGGCTTTGCGTGCGGCTCTAGAGCAGCTCATGGTGGCAGGAGAGCAAGGTGATGCTGTTGCTGAAGGAGGGATCAAGATGATCCCTCTGCTGCTAGAGCGGCTGCATGATCTCACGGGGATCTCGCAGGAGATCCAGCGGTCTATCGCTGATGAGCCGCCGATGCAGATCAGGGAAGGCGGTGTGTTTCGCGAGGGCTATCTGCCTGCATTGGATGAACTGCGTGCGGCCACGACGCTGGGCAGGCAATGGATCGCGGATTTGCAAAATCGTGAGATCGAGCGCACGGGAATCAAGAGCCTCAAAATTAAGTACAACGCGATCTTTGGATACTTCATTGAGATCACGAAGGCGAACGTGGGCAGCGTGCCGAGCGATTACCATCGCAAGCAGACGACGGTGAATGGCGAGCGCTACATCACGGATGAGCTGAAGCGCATGGAGGACAAGATTCTCGGCAGCGAGGAGCGCAGCAAGGCGCTGGAGTATGAGGAGTTTCTTTCTCTGCGTGGGCGCGTGCTGGAGCATCTGGCGCACATTCAGGAGACGGCGGAGACGATTGCGATTTTGGATGCGCTGGGGTCGCTGGCGGAAACGGCGCGGCTGTTTAATTACACGCGGCCTGTGCTGAATGAGACGCGCAATTTGTTCATCCGCGATGGTCGGCATCCGGTGCTGGATCAGAACCTCACGGGCGGCGAGCGCTTTGTGCCGAATGACATCACGCTGGAGCCGGAGGAGAGTCGGCTGATTTTGATCACGGGTCCGAACATGGCGGGTAAGAGTACTTATTTGCGCATGACGGCGCTGCTGACGCTGATGGCGCAGATTGGCAGTTATCTGCCCGTGGCGAGTGCCGAGGTGGGACTGGTGGATCGCATCTTCACTCGCATCGGCGCGAGTGATGACCTCGCGCGAGGGCAGAGTACGTTCATGGTGGAGATGAATGAAACGGCGCTGATCCTGAACAATGCGACTGAGCGCAGCCTTGTAATTTTGGATGAGATCGGGCGCGGCACTTCGACGTTTGATGGGCTGAGCATCGCGTGGAGCGTGGCCGAGCACATCCATGACAAGGTGGGCTCACGGGCCTTGTTTGCGACGCACTACCATGAGATCACGGCGCTGGCGCAAAGCCGCAGTGCGGTGAAGAATTACAACGTGGCGGTGAAGGAGTGGAACCAGCAGATTATTTTCCTGCGCAAGATTTTGCCTGGGTGCGCGGAGAAGAGCTACGGGATCCAGGTGGCAAGGCTCGCGGGGTTGCCAGAGGGTGTGATTGAGCGTGCGAAGGAAGTGCTGCAGCAGCTCGAAGCAGGGCATCAGCCTGCGGAGAGTGTGAAGGAGGTGCCGGTGGCGACGAGTGTGCCGGCGAAGGTGCGGAAGAAGGCGGTGAGTGACGCGGACGCGGGGCAGATGGTGTTGTTTGGGTAATTAGTTTCGAAAAAATTCTAGCTATTCGAATAGTTTGCGTTGTCCATTCCGCAAAACTTCTATCTTATCGAGCAATTTCATTTTTTGATGCGCCTTCATCTTAGCTGTCTCAGACATGCATTGAATGAGTTCATCCAACTCCGTTACTGTTCTAATGGTTTTAAAGCTTTTCGCCTTGTTTATGAACACCACTGATTTTTTGTTTCTCGCGAGAATTTCGAGCACGTTTGTTAGAGTTCCGGTACTTTTTGTATCCCAAATCATTAGCCCAAAGTCGGCGGCTTTCGCCATTTCAATATCTTTCGCAGTAAAAAAATCGCGGGTCCCCTCTGTGGCATTGGTAGACACTGGATGTACCGGCCAATCACCAAGGTTGTTTCTGGGATTGCATCCGCTACAATATACCATGGCATTCCTGTAACCGATTTGTTGTAAATATTGCTGTATAGATGTGTCTACTCCACTTGCATCGCCTACGAGGATTCTGAATTTAGAAGCGGCGATGTTGTCGATTCGTTCTTTGACCAATTGGTCAAGATTTTTGATTGTTATCGATCCTGCAATAAAGACTGCTGTCATAGGATTATCTCCAAGTAAAGGTGGTCACGTAAATATTATCCACTTTTGAGTAGGTTTTCAACACCTTGCACGCCGCTTCCATTGAGGCGCCAGTGTCGAAGAGGTCATCCACTATAAGAGCATTCCACTTCCCCTCGTTAGAAATTATGCCCTTAATTCTAAGGGAGTCGCCAATAGCGGTTAGTTTTTCTTCTTTTGAATGCAGGTCTTTTAATTTTGTTCCATTTGGGATTTTTTGGAGTATTTTGTCAAATACTGGTATGCCAACCAATTTCCCTAGCTCACTGGCGACAAGGTTCACAGGTTGAACTGTGCGAATCGTTGACGCTGCCATAGGCACGATAAAGCCTATTGTTGGAAACTTCGGATAAATATTTTCTGCAATTGCCTCTGCAAGGGCAATGGCTTTGCTGGTGTTGCCTTTATATTTTAACTGGTAAGTTGCTTCGCCAGCTTCACTTCGAGTATTTTGAAATTGAGGGCGTCCATTTTGATCATCCCCCAAGTATTCACTCTTGAGCATATGCTTATCGAGAGCCCAACCATCTTCCCAGTTGCCATGTATCTGCTTAAGATTAACATTCATTTTAAACTGATCGACTTGAAAATCTTATTAGCAGGGGGATGTTGTCTTTTGTGAGGTAATCTCCTGCGATAGGTAAACGAGACCTACCGAGACTTTTACGGCGGTCGTCGAATTGAGTCCTTGGTTGTAGAGGGGTGTGCATTTTGTTTGTGTCTTCGCTCTTGTCGGTGCTGCGACGGGAAAGTTTGGTGCCCAACTCGGTGGGCGGGGCTTGGGGGTAGCCAGCGGAGGAGACGCCTTCATCTATCACAAGCCAGCAACAGGCAGCTTGTGATTGGGGAAGTGACGCAGATTGAACGTGACAAGATAGCCGACTTTCGCTTCCAGCGCTAGTTGTGCAAAAGCTTCATCGTCAGCATCGGGCTGCGAGGGCTTCCAAAAGCTGGAGGTGCGGAACGATTCTGCACCTGCACAGAGGGCGTCTAGAAAGCGATCCACAGTGCTCAACGTGAGCCCAAAGCTCGGCCCCCTCGCGCTAGAGCAATTCGTCGTATTCAGAGAGGATTGTGTTGCCAACCAGCAGCACGAACTCGCCCTGGCGATAACGTGACACAAGCTCAAACGAAGCTCCATGCCGGGATCGCAGTGCGGCCAGCGGTACATTCGTATCGAGAACAGCTCGGATCATGACGGCACGACGCTATCGTTCTGCGATCATCTTGGCAAGACTAGGTTCGCCCCTGCTCACTCCCAGCCACGGATCTTCACATGCACCTGCGCCACGCGGCCCATGTAGTGGTCCATGGAGTAATCCTGCGCGGCTTTGAGCATGTGGGCCTTCGCTTTTGCATCCTCGCCGATGGCTTCGAAGTACAAGCCCAGGTAGAGGTGGGCGTAGCAGCGGTGGTTGCGCAGGCGTTCGCCTTCGCCTTCCTCGGCGGCTTTGAGCACGGCCTCCTCGCTGCCTTTGCCAGCGAAGAGTTCATGCACCTGCTTCATCGGGATACGGCTGTCGCCTTCGATGGGGATGAAGACCTTGCGCGCGGCCTCCACGCCTTCGCCTTTGGCGATGCAAAGGAAGTGCCACGCGGCGTTTTCCACGTCGTTGCCGTTTACGGTTTGGTGTACTTCAAACTGCTCGCGCCCGCCTTTGTAGTCCCCTGCGTAGTAGAGAGAGAGCCCGCGCTGCCAGAGCTGCGGCTTGGAGTCGGGCACCAGGGCGATGAGCTGGTCAAAAGCGGCGACGGATTCCTTTGGCTTCGCGGCAAAGAAGAGATCCACTCCCTGCTGGAAGAGCGCGTTGGGAGATTCCTTTTTCTCCTGCGCAGTGGCTTGGGATAGCAGACCGAGCAGCAGCAGTGGTAAAAGTCGTTTCATGGCAGCTTCAAACGTGGGCGGCGGGAGCCTTTGCGCAAATCATCGCAGCCACACCAGCGGCAGTGGCACAATCAGCGCGAGGTCCGCCAGCACGCGGTAGGCATCCACCGAGAAGTGCCGACGCGAGACCTGCACCAGTGAATGCAGAAGCACGGCACCCAAAGCTGCAAGAGCCAGGCCGCGCAGGGAATGCTCCAGCAGGCCATACTTGACTGACTCGAACACGGCCAGGGTGAAAACCAGCGTGCCCAGCACCAGCCACGAGTGTTTGCGGTCAGTCTGCAATCCGGCCTCACGGCAGGTGATGCCGTGCAGATTGCAGGCAAAGAGCAGAGTCAGCAGCAAGCACTCCAGCACCGGCTCGGTGATGGTTTCCGGCATGGCGAGAAAGCGCGTGCTCGTGGTGCAGCCCATGGCAAAGAGCAGCGCGGCGGTCATTTCCTTGGGCAGCACATTCCCCATGCGGATGTCCAGCTGCCGCAGCACGGACAGCACCATTACCCCCAGCACCAGCAGGCTGAGCATGAACTTGGACCCGCTGGAGATCGGCATGTTTGAGATGAGCATGATGCCCCCCAGCCCCGCGCAGGAGACAAACACATCCCGCGATACTCGGCTGCCCTGCGCGGACCATGAGGCAAGGTACAGAGCCACCAGCAGCGCCAGGCTCACCGCCTGCCACAGCACTCCCTCCGGGATGACCCACAGCGCCATCCACGTCTGCAGCACCAGCGCCGGGGGAAGCACACCCAGCAGCAGCACGCGGCGGTGGCGGTGGTAAAACAGATGGCGCACATCCAGCTCGGCCACGCTTTTGACCGAATAAGTATCCAGCGTGCGGTCTAGCAGATAAACCACCCAGCAGGCCAGCGCGAGGCCCACGGTTAGCATCGGTGTGAGGCGGATGCCATGCGCGTGCGCCAGCGCCGCCTGCCACAGCACCGCCACCACGGGTGCCTCCAGGCTCAGCACATGCGGCCACAGCCACCACGGCGTGTGCCGGGCGTGGGCGAGTTCGCTCGCTGGGGGCAGATCGTTCAAGACCTGCTCTTTAATTCCCCGCTGGTGAAAAGGGAACTCCTTTTGCTGCGGAGAAGTGAAAAGGGGAAACAGAGAACCGTGAACTCGTGTGAAAACGTGATGGCGCTGGGAGACGCAGGAAAGAACCGAGAACCAACCACGAGCCTCCGGCCAACTTTAAACTTTTAAGCTGAAACTTGTAACTCCGTCCGAAGTGAGGTTGCGGTGCGGATGGCACGCGACACTTTGCACGCTCCCCCCTTCATGATTGGCGACGACTATTTCGAACTGCGTTCACGCATCGGCACGGACCTCCTAGCTCTGTCCGCGACGCTGCGCGAGTCCGGCGGTGACGCCGAGTCCTCCACGATCCTGGACAACCTCATCGCCAGCCTCAAGGAGCCCTTTGTTTTTGTCGTCGTCGGTGAGGTGAACGTGGGCAAATCCACCTTTCTCAACGCGCTCTTCGGCCAGGATTTCTCCAGCACCGGCGTCGTGCCCACCACGGGCAAGATTCTCTTCTTCCGCCATGGCGAGGAGCACAGCGTGGTGCCAGTGACCCCCACGCTGGATGAAGTGTACGCCCCGGTCGATTTCCTGCGCGATTTCCACATCGTGGACACCCCCGGCACGAACTCCGTGGAGAACGAGCACCAGCTCATCACCGAGCGGTTCGTGCCCATCGCAGATTTGGTCATCTTCGTCTTCTCCGCGATGAACCCCTGGGGTGCCTCCGCGTGGCAGTTTCTGGAAAAGGTGCATCGCGAGTGGATGCGGCATGTGATCTTCGTGCTGCAGCAGAGCGATCTGCGCAGCCCGGAGGAGATCCAGGTCATCACGGACTACATGGGCCAGCTCACACGGCAGCGCTTTGGGCGTGATTTCCCGCTTTTCGCCGTCTCGGCCAAGAAGGCCTTCCTCGCCCGCAATGCCGGCATCGAGCGCGAGCGCCTGCTGCAGGACAGCGGCTTTCATGCGCTGGAGGCGCACATCTCCTCCATCGTCCGGCACAATGCCGCCCGGCTCAACAAGCTGGCCAGCACCATGCGCCTGGCGCGGCAGATTCTCAATGAAATGAGGGAGCGATTCGTCGCTGGCATGCACCAGGCCAAGCGCAAGACCGCCGTGCTCCAGGAGCTGCAGACCGAGCGCGAGCTGCAGGTGGACCGCACGCTGAAGAAAATCCTCCCCGCACTGGATGCCACCGAGCGCGACTACCACGAGTCCGTCATGCGCGTGGCAGGTCTGGCCAGCGATGCCCTCACCACGCGCAAGGCCTTTCAGCGCAAAAGCACCCAAGAAAAAGAGAGTGAAAACGGTGCGCGCCCGCAGAGCCTGGACCACCGCCTGTTTCAGGAGCTGCAGCACCGCACCGGCGACCGCTGGCGGCAGGTGAGCCTCGTGCTGGAGGAGGACGTGCATCAGTTTGAGCGCTTCCTCTATGCTCAGGGGCGCGGCATTTTATTCCCGGTAGATGTCACCATGCCCGCGCATGACTACGGCGAGGAAGAGAGTGAGCTGCGCCGCCGCTTCGGCACGCATGTGGACTCCTCGCTGCGCCGCTTTGTCATCGGCCTGAAGCTGGATGAAGACATCGAGCCCGGTCTGGAAAGCGCGCGCGTCACTGCCCGCTGGCTGCCACGCCTCATCCTGCCTGTGATCATCGTCACCGCCCTCTGCGGCTGGTTGGATGACCTGACCAGCGCCGGCATCGCCTTCGGCGCGGGGCTGCTGCTGCTCGCCGTGGTGTACCTGCTCACCCAGGTGCGCCTGAGCAATGCGCGCAACGCCATCCTCGACAAGCTGGAGGAATCCTCCACTACGCTGCGGCAGATGCTCTCCAAGCAGGTCACCGAAGACGTTACTGCCTCCTTCACCAAGTTCCTCGACACCCTCAACCCCGCCCAGGCCAACGCCGCCCACATCGAGCGCGAGCAGTCCGCCCAGGTCGAGCGCCTGCGCCAGCTCGCCGACTCCTTCAGCGTGATCGATCAGCAGATCCGTGTGCTGACGCCCGTGGGGAAGTGAGAGGAGTATGCAATGGTTGGCGGTTGTTTTCCTGAGGCGCTAGGAGTGAAGCAGCCGGTGGTCCGTGAATCAGTAGCCAGTGAGCCAGCGTTGCCGTAAACTCGCCCCTCAGTCGGATTCGCCCCATCCAGCACTCTCTCGCTTCCTCACCTGCACCCGCGCTATCTGCTCCCCAACAACCGCCAACCACTGCAAACCATCGCCAGCAACTGCCAACTCTCTTCCGTAGAGCTCAAATCCGCCCTCATCGCCCAGGCGCGTGCGCTGGGGTTCGATGACTGCCGCATCGCCCCTGCGCAGCCGGCGGCGCATCGGGCGTTGTTTGAGCAATGGATCGCCGAGGGCAAGCACGGCGACATGGCCTGGATGGCCCGCAACCCCGAGCGCCGCACCGATCCCACCCTCGTCCTCCCCGGAGCCAAAAGCGTCATCGTCCTCGCCCTCAACTACTACCAAGGCGGCACCAGCTACCCCACCAGTGAATCTTCCTGCTCCCCCGCCCCTTTCGAGCTGGACGACCATAAAGAGCCGCACCACCCCCGTCCTCCCGCCTACCGCATCGCCCGCTACGCCTGGAACAACGACTACCACGACCTCATCGAAGCCAAACTCCGCACCCTCGCCGACTTCCTCACCTCCCACGGCGGCACCCAGCGCCCCTACGTCGACACCGGCCCCGTCCTCGAGCGCGACTTCGCCAGCGAATCCGGCCTCGGCTGGGGCGGCAAGAGCACCATGCAGATCCACCGCCACCTCGGCACCTGGTTCTTCCTCGCAGACATCCTCACCACCCTCGATCTCCCCCCGGACACCCCCGCCACAGATCACTGCGGCAAATGCACCCGCTGCATCACCGCCTGCCCCACCCAGGCCATCACCGCCCCGCGTCGCATGGACGCCCGCCGCTGCACGACCGCATCTACGGCTGCGACACCTGCCTTGATGCCTGCCCCTGGAACCGCCACGCCCAGGCCTCCCACGAAGCCACCTTCCAGGCCCGCGCCACCATCTTCCAGCACACCCTCCGCGACTTCCTCTCCCTTACCGACGACACCTTCCGCGCCCTCTTCGCCAAATCCCCCATCAAGCGCATCAAACGCCCCGCCTTCCTCCGCAACGTCTGCGTCGCCCTCGGCAACACCGGCACCCCCTCAGACCTCCCCGCCCTGGAGCAAGCCGCCCAAGACCCGCACCCCCTCATCGCCGAACACGCCCACTGGGCCATCACCGAAATCCGCAGCAGGCAAGACCATCAGACCATTTGAAATGACGGCGTAATCTCAATGTCACCCCAAACGGCACCAGCGCAGATGGATTGAAGTACGACAGACACTCCTGTCTGTCGATCAGCGTTTCCCAATCCCCCCAGCCGCCCCAGCCCAACCCAGCGCACGTACGTAGTTCGGGCTTTCGTGTCCTCCGTAGCTCAGCCAGCCCTTCGTAGCTTCAGCGAAGAATGGGAAGTGCGAAGGGGGAAGCCCGTTCCGGCAGCCCCTCATCACCCCAGATCCGAAACCAGCCAGCGCACGTTTTGCAGTCCCGGCTTTCTTGTCCTTCATAGCTCGCCCGTCCTCCGTAGCTTTAGCGAAGGATGGATTGGCGAAGAACGAGCATCCAGCATCCAGCCGCCCCGCCCCCACCCAGCGCACGTACGTTGTTCGGGCTTGAGCCCGTCTGGCCTCCGCCTCTTCCCTTCTGGCCAACCATCGTCAACAACCGTAAACCACCGTCAACTCCGCTCTTCTTGACATCCCCCCATTCCCCCCTACCATCCCCGGCTCTCGACATCGAGAACGGCGAGGTAGCAAAGTGGTAATGCACTGGTCTGCAAAACCGGTATGCGCGGGTTCAATTCCCGCCCTCGCCTCCACTTCCACTCTGCAAGAGTGAACCCGTATGGATGAACTCGTTTACCAAAAGGGCACTGCTTTCCTGAAGTCTATTTGGGACGCACCTCCAGAGTCGATACGGCTCCTCTGCCCCGTCTGTGATGGAACCGTCTTGTTCGCTCCCGACTGGAAACGCGCCCGCGAACTCGCTGTGCATCCAGGTGCTTATTGCACTGTGGATCGCAAGCATATGACGGTGATGTTTGAACTCGCTCCAGAGGTGCAATGACCCTCTGTGCCTCAGTGGCACTCATGCACTGCGATCTTCATCCAATAGAGATTGGGCTGTACTTGCGGGAAGCACCGCATTGCCAAAGACCCCTCCCGAATAACTAGGCCGGCTTTTCTGAGTACGTAGTTCGGGGTTCGCTTCGCGGCTACGCAGCAGCCCGCTCAGGAAACCCCGAATCGTCCCAAATCTGAAACCAGCCAGCGCATGTTTTGTAGTACCGGCTTCAGCCGGAATCTGGAAACTTACTTCGCTCACATGGCTCCCGAATAAATAGCCCCTGCCACCCGCCTTTCCACAATCAAGCCGTCTTGATTTCATCTGCTCGGCGCCGATACTTCTGCAACCGACTGTTCGGCTTGTCCGGAATCGTCCTTTCAATCAACCCCGCATCCAGCGCAGGCTGGAGGTAGTTCTTTCGAAACGTGGGCCGGTGGGAAAGCCCCAGCTTCTTCATGCATTCCAGCGCGCTCACAGGCTTCGTTCCCAGGCACTTCAGCAGGGCCTTCACTTGGTCGGTGACTTGATCGCTGACTTGGTCGGTCGCACTGGCCTCTTGCAGCGCCTGCAGCAGGGCGGAGAGGAGGAATTCGATGAACAGCGTCGAGTTCCCCTGCTTGTCAGACGCCGCCAGCGCCCGGTAGTACTCAGCCTGCCGTTCGCGGATCACCGTCTCCACGGGCAGATAGGCCAGCAACGGGTCCCACTGGCTCAGGATCAGCGTCTGCCAGAGCCGCCCCATGCGGCCATTGCCGTCTGCAAACGGGTGGATGAACTCCAGCTCGTAGTGAAACACACAGCTCGAGATCAAGGGATGCTCATCGGTCCGTTTGAGCCAGCCCAGCAGATCCTTCATCAAGCCCGGCACCCGTCCCGCAGGCGGGGCCATGTGCACAATCTGCGTCCCTTGGGCGATGCCCACTCCGCCCCGCCGGAAACGGCCTGCGGAGTCCACCAAGCCCTGCATCAGGAGCTTGTGCGCCGCCAGAAAATGCTTCTCCGACCACGGCTTCCAGCCCTCCATCGCCTCATACGCCGCGAAGGCATTGCGCACCTCCTGGATCTCCTGCGGCGGCCCCAGCACCCGTTTCCCAGCGATCACCGCCGTCACCTGCTCCAGGCTCAGACTGTTGTTCTCGATGGCCAGGGAGGCCTGAATGCTCCTCAACCGGTTGCCCCGACGCAGCGCAGGCACCAGCGGCGACTCCCTCCCCAGGCTCTGCCTGCCCATCTCCGCACTGATCTCCGCCACGAAGTGCAGCATCTTCGAAGTCAGCGTGAAGGGAGGTGTGTAAAGCGTCGGCATGGCAAACTCAGGCGGCGCGGCCGCAGAGCCGCTGAGAGAATTAAGGATGCCCAGGCTTTCCGCGAGCAGAATCGGCGAAGTAGCAAAGGGGCAATGCACGGGGCTGCAAAAACCGGTAGGCGCCAATTCCATTCCCGCCCCTCCCTCCACACTTTCAAACCCCCGGAGTTGCATCCAGAACCTCACCGTGCTCCCTGTATGATCTGCAATGAGCAATGCCTACACAGTGCTTTGGAATAGCGACCGCATCAAGATCGCCAGAAAGCACGACCTCATAGGCAGGAGCATTGACTTTCTCTTTGGCGGCCCTCACACCACGCAGCCCAGTTTCATCCGGGCCGGCGTCAAGGCTGGAGAGATCATCTATCCCGTTTCGGTTCGAGACGGTGCACTTCACATCCTCTCGCAGATACGCGTCAGGGCCATCCTCACGGTGGATGACTTCATCGCTGAGCATCCCGATCTCTATCCGCCCGAGGAGCGTCAGGGGCGGCGGGCTTTCGAGATCCTCGACCGCGGGGTCGAGCTCCACCCCTGGCTGCGCGCCTTAAACTGGACGGGTTCAGATCACGTCTTGCTGGCAGAGAGATCCACGCCGTTCAGTCTCGACACCGTCCTTCCGCCCGAGCTGCTCACGCGGCTGACCTTCCGTTTCAACAAGGCCGACTGGCCCGTCAGTGGCGTGGCGGACGGACACCTCACCACCACCGTCGGCCTTCAGGGCATCCATCGGTTGTCATTCTCTTCTGCATGGGAGTTTGCCAGTCTGTTTCCGGCATGAGTTGCACACGCAGCACAGCCACAATTGAGGCTTGCATAATAGACTGACTTCTTTGTCTTGAAGGCCAACGGCCTTCCGTATTTCAGCCCAGGGGTGCCGAGCTTTAGCGAGTGCTCCCCTGGGTTCTGGCAGCCAATCCGGGAAGCAAACCCATTGCCCCTATACACATCGCCGGGTACCAGCAGCGTCTGCTCCGCCATTGCGCCGCAGGCCGCTGGGTTCTGCGTCCCGCTCTCAGGCATTCCAGCGCGCTCACACGCTTCGTTCCCAGGCACTTCAGCAGCGCTTTGACTTGGTCGGTACCCAGATAACATTCGACGAGATCACATATCGCTTAGGAGGAACTACAGGACACGTTTGTGATCAACTTGGGCTTGAACAGCGGTTAAAACCAAATAGCATAAACACAATGTTATTACGATAGAATTACGATAGCATTACGTAAAGAAAACACTTTCATTTTATAACGTGAAAATTGTTACTCCCTACACAAGCCACACTAAGCCAATTGCAGTCTTGGTTCTGGCAACGATGTTTATTTACTTAATGAAGCTGATGTTGCTAACTGTGGAACTTCAGGCTACGCCAGCAGAACGCCTGTTAGCGGCAGGAAGGGTAGAAATCCTTCTGAACTTAGCATCACGTGCTTCGAAGTTTGTCGAATTGGGTTTTCCCACCGAGAGCAAGCTTAAAGAAAAACGGGAAATAGATCTAGCAATCGCCGAAGAGGCGCGGCGTGACAAGCAGTCGGTGGCGTCCGTTCGCAACGTCCTCAATGAGATTGAGGCAACGTTGTCCCACGAAGTCAGGCGCGGCGGCGAAGAGGAGGCGCTGTATGCGTTTGTGCAGGGAAAGTATTTGGCGGCGGCGCAGTTTGCGGCTAGCACGCAGGAAGCAACCGTGCTGTCGGCGTTTGGCAACCAGTGGGCCAGAATGCGGCTATTCGCAGGCCATTGTTATGTGCTGGCCAGCCGTTATGAGGAGGCCGCTAAATGTTTTAATGACTGTCTGCCGATAGTTGATCGGAACGCAGAACCGGCACGGTATGAGGAGTTGGTGTACAGCCTGATCGTGGCCCTGTTGAAGGCTGGGCGCGGTGGTGACGCGTTGGAGGCGTGGCGCAATGCTAGGATCAACGACCTCGCCGACACGAACTTGGTTCGCGATTTGACTCCGGATCAAAACATTCCAACCTTTCTCACTATTCTAGGAGAACTAAAAAGTGCGCAAAGTCTCATAGAGGCCCAAATCACTGAGTGGCGACATGATTCTGACAAACATCAGCTTACCCTACTTAAGCTGGGGCCTCAGTTGATTCAGATCTTGATCATGCATGGCGACCTAGCAGCGGCCACCAAGCTGGCGGACGAATGTCAGAATGCTGCCCAGAAGGCAATGGGCGCGGACGCCCCAGAAACCCTGCTGTGTGGTCTACTTCAGGCCAGATGTTTGCACGAAACAGGAAGCATTACCCAAGCCTGTGAACTTGCCGATGAAGTTCTGCCCAAGATCCAGGAGAAGTACCCGGAAACAGCGCTGCACTTTCAAACCCTGCTGCTGACGGGAGAACTGCAGATGTCAGCGCGAAAATTCCTCAAGGCCAAAGAACAGATCGCTCAGGCTGCTGCAGGACTTGAAAGTGTGTGCGGTCCCATGCATCACCTGACCCTTGGTGCCAGACTTGCCCAGGCCGAACTGAACATGCGGCTGCGCAACGAACAACAAGGTCTGCAAGAGATAGTCCCCCTGCTTAACTCTCTGTTCTCAGCGTTCGGGCCGGATCATCCTCTGGCCATGCGAGGTGCCATGATCCGAGCCATGTTGCTCACGGCGGGTGGCGCTACCAAAGACTCGGAACAGCAGATGATTGCAATCGTGCAGCGCGCAGACCGAAACTACGGCGATGATCACGCCATGGTCTATAGAGCGAAACTCTGCTTGGCCAGGGTGGCCGATGCCAAGCAAAACTACAAGGCGGTGGAAGAACTAGCCGCATCCGCTAGCCAGGGACTCAAGCAGAGGTTGGGAGAATTCTGTCCGGAGCATTTGCAGTGCACCTATCTTTTGAGCGGAGCTTTCGCTGCCAACAAAAAGGTAAAGGAGGCTCTAGAGATGATGGTAGAGACTATCAAAGATTTAGGTGACAAGCTTGGACGTGATCATTTCGAAACAGTAAGGGCTAGAGTGCAGCTAAGCATTGTGCTGGGTTCGCTGAACGAGACGGAGGACGCGCTGGGACTGGTAGAAGAAATGCAGAAGCCTGAAAAGAGGCCTAAAGGCATTGAGCCCATTGATACTTTTAGTTATCTCAACTGGACCGGTTCCTTGTGCGAGGCATTGAATAAACTTCAAGAGGCTGAGGCATGTTTTACAGAGTCGCTTGCGGCGGCTAGGTCGGTGGCCAATGCGTCGCCGGCCCAGCAGGCATTGGCTCTCTGTTCACTAGGTGCATTTCATGCCCGTCAACATAGGAATGAGACCGCGCTGGTAGAATTAAAAGAGGCGCTACCTCTGCATGTGCATGTCTTGGGACGGGCACATGGCAATACAGTCCGCACCATAGTGTTGCTAGCTACTGTGCTACAGGAACTCGGTAGGCCCGAAGAGGCCATTCGGCTGCTGGAGGAGTCCGCCAATGCTCTGAGCGAAGAGCCGAGTGCCGGAGTCGCTCGCATTCAGTTGATGAACGCGCTTGGAGAGATTCACAAATCCCGCCATGCGACTGATATCTACTTTGCCAATCAGCACGAGGTCTGGAAACTTATACAGATGGAGGATGGCGAGGACTCGCGGCAGGCCCAGGGATTTGGAAATAACCTGGGAATTGAACTGATCCAGGCGCTTAGGCTAGAGGAAACGGAGAGAGTTTGGCGTGCAGTTCTGGAGTCACGCGAACGCGCCTTTGGCCCCAGGGATTATGAGACAATGAGCAGCCTGAACAATTTGGGGAGTCTTTACGCCGAACAGGGGAATTGGCAAAAAGCAACCGAGTTCAGTCGCATCACGTTGGACCGCCGCACGGAGGTGCTTGGGAGGGAGCATTTCGATACAATTAAGTCCATCTATAATTACGCGAACAATCTGCAAAAAGTGGGTCGCAAGGAGGAGGCGATCAAGTTGGCACACGAAGCTTACAATCTGGTGCGAAAACATTTCCCCGAAGAGAAAGGAATGATATCTATGGCAAGAAGCCTCTTGGAAAAACTTGGCGAGCTCCCTGCGCAGCCTTAGAGGCGCCAAAAGCCAATAGTCTAATCAAGACAATCCATCTGAACTGAATCCCTCAATGAAGAAATATAGTTATGGCTAGGAACAAGAAAAGCAAACCATCATCCACCTCTGGAACTTCCACTACTGCTAACACCGCCAGACCAGATTTGTTCACTAGGCTTTGGGCTTGGATGGATCAGTTCCTCGGGCACCGCACTTGGCAGGGAATCGGGGCGTTCGCGGGGATTGCGAGTGTTTGGATTGCGATTTCCCTCTCCGACGATTCTGCGTCGTCGGCAAAGCCCAAACTTTCTGCGCCTGAACCTTCTCCCGCCCGACTGCCGGATGTGGCGTTGACCATACGTTACTCGCTCCCCTTTTCTGATCGTTTACCCTTCGGTTCCATGTTTTCCCTAGAGAACCAAGATGGGGTGAACGCCGCCCCACTGACCATGGAGCAAATGCATACGGAAAAGAGGTTGATCTTTGATGAAAAAAGCAAAGACGCTTACCTAAAAGAGATGGTGCAAAAAGCTGCCGCCTCAAAGTTCCTTGCTGGTTATCTAGTCACTCTAAACAACCGGGGTTCAGCAGCCGCCGACTTCAAACAAGTCAATTTCGATGTTAGCTCTCATCAGCCGTTGCCGCGACGAAGCATCTGGATGTGGTATCGCAAAGGCGTGATGAAACCGGAGGAAGTGGAGATTTCGCTTCCGCCCCACGCCGGTGCCTTCAAGATTTTCCCCAAGGATAACAGCATTATACATCTTGCAAGCGATGAGACATTGCCCATCCAGATTGATGTCAAAGACGCTGCTTCTGGAGTCTATAATTTTTCCGTGACGGCGGAAACTTTGGGGAATTCTGACAGCAAAATTTCCAGTAGCACACAGCGCCTAGCCATGCCATCGACTGCCGTTACCACCCTGGACGCCATACACATCTTTTGTATATCGCCCGAGCCTGAGTTGGCACGCCGCATCAACGCGCTAAGCAACGAACAATACCGAGTATTGACCACAAACTTCTTGGGGCGCATTCCAGACGCGCCAGAAGTTGGTGATTACCTGCGCAGAACTTTCCATGTTATGACCTCGCCGAAGAGAGCCATTGATGGCCTTGAACAACTGCAGCGAACCAGTTTAAACGGGCTGAAAGAACTTGTCGACCATGACCCAAAGGAGGCGCTTGGGCCTATTAGTCAGTTTATTGAGAACTGCCCGCCTGCCTTCGCTGATGAAGCCCGATACATTGAAGTGCTGGCTCTCAGGGATTCCGGAGACACGGAGCTTGCACTGGTGCGTGCTCAGGAGTTGATCCGGGACATTCCTGAGAGTGCGATGGGTCATTACGCGCTTTGGCTCCTTCAAAAGAACATCAAGTCAT
>NCCR01000045.1:0-53130 GCA_002279765.1 Verrucomicrobia bacterium 12-59-8
GAACGCTGCCGCTCTGAAGTGGGGGAGCGCCTGTTTTTCAAACACGGCGTCGATTATGATCTTGGCGACTGGGTGGTGATGCCCAATCACGTGCATGTCCTGCTGCAACCACTCGGCGGCATCTCTTTGGATGCGATCATGAAACCCGTCAAAGGTGTCAGTGCAAGAAACATCAACCACCTACTGGAAAGATCGGGTGCCTTGTGGATGGAAGAGTCGTTCAGCCACATTGTCCGCAGTTTGGAGCAGTTGAAAAAGTTCCAGCATTACATCCAGAATAATCCCCTGAAAGCAAAGCTGCCCACGAGCGATTTCAGCTATGAACAACGCTGGCAGATCGCTTGAAGTACGATGGGCACTCCTGCCCGTCGATCAGCGGCACCGAAGGCCTTCAAAGCTCACGCTGCACCATCACCGGCCTGCCGCCACCATCTGTGCATTCGATCACAATGCTGCCTGCGCGAGCGCTGACCGACAGACAGGAGTGTCTGTCGTACTTCCATGCAGCATCTCCGCGCACGGCCGCTGCATGCCAGTACGATGGGCACTCCTGCCTGTCGATCAGCGGCACCGAAGACACTCTAGCTCACGCTGCACCATCATCTCTCCTCCGCAGGGTGGGAAATGTTCGATGACGAGGCTGCCTGCGCGAGCGCTGGCCAACAGACAGGAGTGTCTGTCGTACTTCCAGGCAGCATCTCCGGAAGTACGATGGGCACTCCTGCCCGTCGATCAGCGGCACCGAAGGCCTCCAAAGCTCACGCTGCACATCAAACAGCCTGAGGGAGAATACGCCTCCGCCCCTCCAAGGCTTCTTTCACCAGCACGCACCCACGTCGCGTCTGCCCTCGACGCTGAGCAGGTAAATATATCCCTCCACACGCTGCGTGGAAAACTCCCCTTCGAGCTGCACCGGCACCCGCTCGTATTCTCCCCCATCGGTGTCTTCCAGCACATCCAGGTTGGTGAGCCCTGCCTCGTCCACGCTCCAGACTTCGCCTTGAATGGAGATGCCGTCTGCTGAACGAACCATGCCCGGATAGCCACCCAGATCGACCATGCGATAAAACGGTGCCGTGCGCGCTTCCGCCACGAACTGCTGCTTCTCGATCCACCCATGGTTTTCACCGCCGCGCTTCAGCGTGCCGTAAACAAACACCAGCGTCATGACAGGTGGTCCTCCCGCTCGTTGAGCCAGGAGCCCAGGCTGTAGCGCTTCTGCGTCAGTTCATTCGCACGTTCGAGCATCGCGGCCGTCATCTTATGCCTTACCAGCACGTTTGTGGCCAGTTGCGCCGCCCAGCGCGGCCAGAAGTCATCCTGCAGTTGCACCTGCTGCACGCTGCCTTGGTGCAGCAGCCCCAGCTTGCCCCGCCGCTGCCCTGCCCCGGCCACTTTCACCTTGCCGCGCACCACATCGTGCATGGCAGGTGCCACAAAGCAGAACGGGTTCTCGATCAAATCCTCAGGCCCCGCCAGCCGACTGCCATCATCCAGCGCTTTAGCCAGGGAGTCATGGATCACCCGATAGCTGTCCAGCGGATTGGTTTGGGACCAGGGATGGCACGCCGGCACGATCACCGAATACGTGAAATCATTCTCATGCAGCACCACACCGCCGCCGGTCCAGCGCCGCACCACGGGCCAGTGCGGCAGGGTCCCAGCCAGCTTGGTCAGATTCTGCGCATAGCCGATGGTCACCGTGGGCTGATCCCAGCGATACACCCGCAGCACCGGCACCTCGCTCTGCTCCAGCCACGCCTGATCAGCCGCCATGTTCCAGGGGCCGTCATGCGGCGTCGGGTCGAGGTGCAGGATGAGTTGGTCGAAGAGAGATGTTGCTGAATCCACCCGTACATCATGCCGCAAGTTTCCACCCTTGCAGCCGGGATGTTGCTTTGACATCCCCCACCTCGTTTCCAGACTTCATCCCCCTGTCCCCTACCCGCCTGCAACGGCGACAAGGTCTTCAAACGCAAAACGCAGGTGCAGGGCGTGCGCTCCGCGGACACCCCCATCAAGCCGGAGAAGCCGAGGCTGTGATCTGGCGCGAAGCGCTGCCTGGAAGTACGATGGGCACTCCTGCCCGTCGATCAGCGCTTACGCAAACATGCAACGCTCACGCTGCACCATCACCGGCCTGCCGCCGCATCTGTGCGTTCGATCACAGTGCTGCCCACGTGAACGCTGACCGACAGACAGGAGAGCCGAGGCTTGGCGAGACAGACGAAGTCAATCTGTCGTACTTCCATGCAGCGTCTCCGCCTACGTACTGGTGTGGCCAATCTGCCAATGGGTCATGTCATCCCTTTGGAGAAAAAAGAAACCACCCGTGCGATGCCTGCCACGAGCGTGATATAAACCACCGCATCGAATGGCTGATGAACATACCCAAGGCCGTCCGTAGCCCCAAGCATGCCAAACCCGAGATCAGGTTTGATCCTCACGACAGCCGCCCACCACACCCGCGCCCCCCCTTTTTACTCCCCCTTTTAAAAACCACCTCCAAAACCTCCGAAACCTTCAAAACCCCGGTTTCGTTGGCTCATGAAAAGAGGAGGAGCTGTTTGGGAAGCGTGAACCTGAAACCGCAGCCGCAGTTTCCCGGATGGCCGGTGCACCAGATCATGGCAGGCCGTGGCAACGGCCACGCACCCCAGCCCCTCCGCCCTTCCACCTTCTCCAGACTCGACATCCGGCCTGAGCCACTCACTTTCTGGCATGCCGATCCCCGAAATGACACCCGAAGCCCAGGTAGCCTATGACGTGGCGCTGAGGAGGATTCAGAGATGAAGGCATCCTGGCCGGAGTGCCAAACCAAAACCTGCTGGAAGAGCACTGCTGGGCGTGTATCCTGCGCTCCATGAAACTGGAAGAACTCAGTGCGGAAGCGGCGAAACTTTCCGAGGATGACCGGGCTTCTCTGGCGGCGCGGCTGCTCCATGGTCTGGAAAAACCGCATCACGGCGTCTCGGATGCGGAGGTGATGGACCGGGTGCGGGAGGCTGAGAGTGATGACGGAGTGATGATCACTTTTGACCAGCTCGTTTCAGGGCTCCGCTTCCGTGCGCGTTAAGTTTCACCGGCAGGTCCAGGCGGATCTCGATGCCATTTTGGACAAATACGACGAGGTGTCGCCTCAGCTCGCCGCAGAGTTTTTCGACGAGTTTCAATCGGGACTGCTGAAGGTGGCGGAAAATCCGCGCTTTTTCCACTTCGACGCCTGCGGCCTGCGCCGCTGCAACTTTGACCGCTTTCCCTACCACTTCCTCTACGACATCCGGAGTGACTACGCCCGCGTGTGGGTCATCCGCCACAACCGTCGCGATCCAGCCTGGGGCTTGAAGCGCTTTTGATTTGCGGGCCGTTTCTGGGATCGAGGGCATCAACGCCCCAGCCCCTCCGCCCTTCCACCTTCTCCAGACTCGACATCCGGCCCGAGCTATTCACCTTCCGGCATGCCGACACCGAAGATGACAGCCGAAGCCCAGAAAGCCTATGATGAGGCGTTGGAACGGATTGGGGAATGTGAGCGGATGGGAAAGGCAGGAGTCGGGGTTGATCTGAGCAATCTCGGCCTCACGACGCTGCCCCCAGAAATCGGTCGGCTCACCGCGCTCACACATCTTTACCTCGACAACAACCAGCTCAGCACGCTGCCGTCGGAGATCGGCCAACTTACCACACTCACGTGGCTTGACCTCGAAAACAACCAGCTCAGCACGCTGCCGCCGGAGATCGGTCAGCTCGCGGCTCTCTCAGTGCTAAACCTTTCTAGCAATCAGCTCAGTATACTATCGCTGGCGATAGGCCAGCTCACCTCGCTCACGGTGTTAAAACTCTCTTATAATCACCTCAGAACGCTGCCTTCGGAGATTGGTATGCTTACAGCCCTCACAGAGTTGTTCCTGGGTAACAATAAACTCCGCACGCTGCCGCCGGAGATCGGTCAGCTTTCAACTCTCACGGGCCTCTACCCCTTCAGCAATCGGCTCGTTACGCTACCTTCGGAGATTGGCCAGTTGACCGCGCTCAAAGAGCTAAACCTCTCCAGCAACCAACTCAGCACGCTGCCGCCGGAGATTGGCCAGCTCACAGCCCTCTCGATACTGGACCTCTCCAACAACCAACTCAGCACGCTGACACCGGAGATCTACCAACTCACATCGCTTGAGCGTCTGTTTCTTCACAGCAATTCCGGCCTAGGACTACCGAGCGAAGTGTTGGGCGGTGCGTGGGGAGACGATCTCAACCCGGATTACTACTTCTCCCAGCGTTCAACCAACGCCCGCCCCCTCAATGAGGTCAAAATGATGCTGGTCGGACGAGGTGGGGCGGGCAAGACGAGTTTGGTGGAGCGGTTGATGCGCGACACCTTTGACAAGTGGCAGGAGTCCACGACGGGCATCGCGCTGCAGGACTGGCGGCTGCCCTGCCCAGGAGGCGATGCGGTGACGGTCCATGTATGGGACTTTGCCGGGCAGGTGATCGCGCATGCGACGCATCAGTTCTTCCTCAGTGCTCGCAGCGTGTATGTGCTGGTGCTCACGGCGCGGGAGGACAGCCAGCGGGAGGATGCGGAGTACTGGCTGCGGCTGATCCGTGCCTTTGGCAGCGAGGACGGCACCACCTCCAAGGTGCTCGTCGCACTGAACAAATGGGCCACGGCCCCGGTGCGGCTGGACCGTGAAGCGCTGCGGGAGAAGTATCCCTTTATCGTCGATTTCATGGAGACGGACTGCGAGACCGGTCAGGGCATCGCGGAGCTTAAGGCGAAGCTGGCGGAGATCATCGGCAGCGATGCCGGCGTGCGTGAAAAGACCGGCGCAGACTATTTCCAGGTGAAAGAGGCGCTGCAGAGGCGCTGGAAGGACGAGCATACGAACTACCTAAATTATTCCGTGTTTGAAGAGGTCTGCACCTCCGTGGGCGTGGCTGACAAAGACCGGCAACGGATTATAGCGCGCAATCTGCACCGTCTCGGACTGGCGCTGAACTACGGCGATGATGATCGCCTGCGTGACACCACAGTGCTGAATCCGCACTGGGTCGCAGATGGCATCTATCTCCTGCTGCGCCAGACACCGAATGAACGCGCGGAACTGTCTCTTGAGGCGGCATGTCGCAGACTGCCAAAGGATGATCCACGCCAGGTGATGTTTCTCATCCGGCTGATGCAGAAGTACGACCTGGCCTTTCCGCTGAAGGAGGACGAGCAGCTCTGGCTGGTGCCGCAGGCGCTGGCAGATTCCCAACCGGTGCTAGGTGCTGAATGGCAGGGAGAGGCTACCCGCCTGCGCTGGACCTACGCCGCGCTGCCAGAGGGACTGGTGCCACGCTTCATCACCCGCACGCACACGCTGAGCGAAGGTCTGCCACGCTGGCTGAACGGCACGCTTCTAGAGCTGGGCCTTGCGCGAGCAGTGGTACGGGCAGATGTGACTGATCGCCGCATCACCGCCATGATTCTTGGTCCGGTGGAGGACCGTCAGCGCCTCGCGGGTACGATCCAAATGGAGATGCGCTCTTTGAACGCGGAGATTCGCGGCCTGGATCCTCTAGAAGAACTACAGATGCAGAAGGCTCCAGAAGTGTGGTTGCCTGTCACGGGCTTGGAGAAGGCGGAGAAGATGAAGGAGCCTGAGATGTCCATGCTCACCCCTAAGGGCGCTTTGAAAATCAATGCCACCACAGAGAACAACCGCCTGACGGCCCAGGATGCGCGCACTGATGTGTGGAAGCCGCGCGTCTTTATCAGCTACTCCCACAAGGACGACGCGGCGAAGGACCAGCTCGTACTACAGCTCAAGGTGCTACAAACCGCTGGGCTGGTGGAGTACTGGCTGGACCGTGACCTCACCGCCGGGGAGGAGTGGAACCGTGGCATCACAGAGCAACTGGAGGAAATGGACGTCTTTTTGCTTCTAGTGAGTACGCACTCCCTGACTTCCGACTACATCAACAGTGTGGAAATCACGCGAGCATTGGAGCGACGTTCGCAGGGAACAGCGGAAGTTGTGCCCGTGATCCTGCAGCGCTGCCAGTGGAAAGCCTGCGGCCGCCTTAATCACCTCATCGCATTACCCAAGGATGGCAAGCCTATCAAGGACCACCGCCCACATCATCTGGGCTGGCACGACGTGTCATCATCTGGGCTGGCACGACGTGTCCGAAGGACTGCTGCGCGTGCTGAAACGCCTGAAAGATCAGCATGCCGGCGAGCACCGCTCCAGCGAAAGGGATCGGGGGATCAGGTGAGCTGCCAGCGCAGCAAGTCCTCGCGAAACAGGGCGAAGCTGCGGGACTGCTCAGCCAGCTTTGCTGCGTCGAGCTTGTCGGCCACTTCGATGAGAAACTCATACCAGTCCTCGCAGCCGTGTTCCTTCATGGCGGCATGGGCCAGATCCTTCAACTGCGGCGGCGGTGCAGATCCGTGGTTGGTTTGGTAATAAGAAATGGCAAGCGCCGCATCCTGCTCTGAAAAGGCGGGAAGCTTCAGCAAAGCATCAGGTGACAATGCCTGGAGCACCCAGCTCTCAATCATTTCCACCGGCACTGCAATGGCCCCGGTGCTGGTTACGCTGTGACTGGAGGCTTCCGCCAGCAATTCTGCATGCCGGTTGGTTTTTCGCTGATCGGCATTCGAGAGAACACCAAGCGGGCGTGCATTGTCGGGATGCTGTGGCGCGCGATCATTGTCCAGTGCTGCAATCCAGAAAATGCCGGGGCCACCGCCATGGGAATTGCGCACATCGGCCAGCATGTAGCGCAGCATGCGGCGTGCCTGGGCAAAACCTGTGCCTCGGCGGCTCACACGGATCATGTCGTCAAATCTCGTGCCGCAGATGCGCTCGGCGCAGGTGATGTAAAAGAGGGCATCTCCCTCGCTCTCAGCCACGATGTAGATGAAGGGCATGGCGCGAGGTGATTCAGGCTGCTGGTTTGCGCATGAGAGTGGGCACGCCGCCCACGAGGCCGGAGAACCACATCTGCCCCAGTGGCATCTCTTCGGCGGTGGGTGAATCCCAGTCGATGGCCTTGAGTCGGTCATCCAGATTGGCCAGCGTGCTCAGGCCGTCTTTCTTCTCCACTAAAACGACAGCTTCGGGTTGATCCTGGAAGTAGTCGATGAGATACGGGTTGTGTGAAGTAGCGATGATCTGCGTCCCGGTTTCACGCACAATACCGTGGATGATGAGCACAAGCCGTTCATAAAGACGCGGGTGCAGGGCACGGTCCAGATCCTCAATGAGGATCACGGAAGGCGGATCTTTTTGATGGAGCGCCGTGAGCAGGGCCAGCACCAGCCGCGTGCCTTCGGAGACATCGCAGAGCGGAGTTTTCTCTTTGAGGCCGCGCTCCTGTAGCATGATGGTCTTTCTCCCCCCGGGGGGCAGGGTCGTGAGGGAGATCGACTCCATTTCACTGATGGCTGAACGAAACTGGGAAAGGATGGCGGCAAAGGCGGGCGAGCCTTCTTCGCTGAGACGTTCGATCACTTGTGTGACCCCTTCGCCATTTTCACGCACGAAGGGGTCGCTTTGCGCCGCAGCTTCTGGTCTGCCGATTGTGTCAGGATCAAACCGATAGATCGTGAGAGGATGGCGAATGCTGGGGGACGTTCCATCCTCAGCGGTCAGTTCCACCAAAACTTGGTCATCTGGCGTGTTACGGTGCGGAGGCAGCGGGACATCAAGCGCGCGTGCGGCCGCGTAATCGGCAAACGCCCGAAGGAAATTGGTCTTGCCGGAGTTGTTCGCGCCAACAACCAGCGTGAAAGGACTCAAGCGACACTCTGCCTTGCCGAACGAGCGGAGGTTGGTCAAACTGACATGCTTGATGTAGGGCATGCGGCAGTCTTGCTGTGATCAGAAGGAGAATCAAGTCTCGGGCTCTGCTTGAAATCTGGATAGGGAAGCCTCTGGGCAGCGCATGCCTAGCCTGCCTGCTACTGACTCGATAACGAAGTGGCCTGCGGGAGCGCTGGCCGACGGGCAGGAGTGCCCATCGTACTTTTCCAGCCTCCCCTTCCCCCTACTCCTCCACCACCACGGCGCGCTTCTGCAGCTCCACCACGGCGTTGAGGATCTTCACGCGGTTCATCTCATGCACTTCCACCTTGGTGCCGATCTCGGGGACGAGGGTGACCGTCAATTCGCCGCCGAGGTGTTCGCGGAATTCTTCCAGGCCTTCGAGGATGGCGGGTTCGCCGCTGCGACCGGTGGTCATCAGGTACGGGGAGGTGGTGGCGAAGCCGATGCTTTCGATGAGCTTCAGCACGCGCTCGCAGGTGGCTTCATCCAGGATGCCCTGCATGCGGGAATAGACGAGGTCCACGGCCATGCCGATGGCGACGGCCTCGCCATGGGCGACGGTGAATTTGGAAATCTGCTCCAGCTTGTGCGCGGCCCAGTGGCCGAAGTCCAGCGGACGGGCGGAGCCGAGTTCAAAGGGATCGCCTCCGGTGGCGATGTGCTCCACGTGCAGCTCGGCGCTGCGCTGGATCACCTGCTCCAGCGCTTCCTGCTTGAGGGCGGCGAGGTCTCCGGCCATGGCCTCGATCTGCTCAAAGAAGGCGCGGTCACGAATGAGCGCGACTTTGATGGCCTCGATGATGCCATTGCGGCGGCCACGTGCGGGCAGCAGCTCCAGGAAGGCGAAGTCGTTCACCACGGCAAAGGGCACGGCGAAGCTGCCGACCCAGTTTTTCTTGCCGAAGTAGTTCACGCCGTTCTTCACGCCCACGCCGCCATCTCCCTGGCTCAGGGTGGTGGTGGGAAAGCGCACATGGCGGATGCCGCGATGCGCCGTGGAGGCGGCAAAGCAGACGAGGTCCAGCGCAGCGCCGCCGCCGATGACGAAGACGTAGCTGTGACGGTCCAGCGCGGCTTCATTGATGGCGTCCCAGCAGCACTCCACGAGGCGGAAGTCGTTTTTGCAGGGCTCGCCACCAGGGATGACGATGGGGTCGTCCACCATGGTGAAGGTGTCCGCATGCACCTGGCCGTAGGCCATGATGTCGTCGATCAGATCGCGGTTGGCGGTGGCGACGGCTTCATCCACAAACACGAGCACCCGTGGGAGCTTGTGCGGCTGGTCGATGTGGAGAAGATCACGAATGGTGTGGTTCCGAGGCGCGAAGACTTCTCTCGTGAACAAGATTCGGTGGGTGTGCTCTAGCCTGATTTTTTTCTCTAACATCAACGGGGGGGCGGTTCTTTGCCTCCGACCGAGGTTGAGGTCAAAGGGAAAGGGCAAACGTCTGTCGAATACGCTTTCTAACCCGCAGCACTCATTTCGCCCTGGATAAAGCAATTTTGGCATGTCTCTCCATCGGCCCAACGCCCTTGTACCCCCCTGTCCTGCCACCTGTGGAAATAGCCTGCTGGGGTGATTGAGATGAATCCACCCCGGATTGAACATGTCTGCGGCCATGAAAACCTTGCCTTCAAATCCGCCGCGCAGTCATGACATCAACACGCATGGCATCCTGTGATGGAGGCCGCCCCGCTGTTCAGTCAATCTGTGTCCGGGAGTGCATGGGCGAAAAGAGCTACCTCTGCAGTGACCTTTCCACCACCACTTCGCTTCTTGATCCCAGCGCTGTTGCTGCTGCTGGGACTTTTGGCGGCATGGATGGATTATGAACTGGATCTGGCCAATGACCTGACACGCAATTTCAATGACGTGACCACCCAGGCGGAGGCAACCGGCACCCGGCTGACCCAGCTTTCAAAGCAGCACCTCCAACTGGGAGAGATCAAGGCCCTGAATGACAACCTCTCCGACTGGAAGCACGAACCCTGGCTGCGCATGGCTGCCGTGGTGGATGAAAAGGGCCACGTGCTGGCAAGTTCATCCTCTCAGTGGGTGGGACTTTCCGCCGAGGAAACACCTGCGGCCACCGCTTGGAAGCGCGCCAGTCAGAACGTCGGCAAGGTCATGGAGTCCGCCACTTTGGATGACGGTGACTTCATTGTGCTGGCGGCATTTCCTCTCGAAATCCCTGCACAGACCCAGCATTGGCTGCTGCTGGTCTATGACCGCGCCAATGCCGTCCTCCATGCGCATCAGGATGCACGCCGGCGGATGGAGTGGTCGGCTTCCGTGATCGCCATCATGTGCCTCGGCCTCTGGGCCATCCTGCACTTTGGCGTGGCGGCCCGGCTCGGACGGCTGGCACGCTCCGTGCGCGAGTTTGGCGAAGGCCGCACGATCAGCATCGAACCGGTCAAGGGTGGGGACGAAGTGCATGAGCTCTCCCAGGCATTCAGGAAAATGACCCGGCGGCTGGCCGACCGCGACCGCGAACGCACCGTGCTGGAGCGCGCCGTGATCGATTCGGCTGAAAACGAACGCCGACGCATCGGGCATGAACTTCACGACGGCATCGGTCAGCAGCTCACGGCCGTGCTGATGTCCATCAACGGCCTGCACGACGAACTTTTGGCCAAAGCCCCCGCCTTTGCGGAGCACGCACAGCATGCCAGCCAGAGCCTGCGTGAAGCCCTGGCCGAGGTGCGTGGCTTGTCCCATGGACTGGCCCCGGTGCCCTTGTGGGAGCAGGGCCTGGAGCATGCATTGCAGGCGCTGGCAGATGCCACCACGCGCAGCTCCGGTGTGCGCTGTGTGTTTGAATGCCCGGAACACATCACGGAGATCAGCGAATCGACCGCGTGCAATCTCTACCGGATCGCCCAGGAGGCGGTGAACAATGCCTTGAAGCATGCGGAATCTGGAGAGATCCGCATCGGACTGGAACGCCGCGCTGGCCTTCTGGTGCTTGAGATCGACGATGACGGCTGCGGCCTGCCGGAGGTGCCAGCAGAGGGCGGCGGCATCGGGTTTCGCATCATGCAGCATCGCACCGAAGTGATAGGCGGCAGGATGGAGCACGGCGCTCCGCCCGCCGGTGGCACCCGCATCGCCGTACATATCCCCACCACCCCATGAAGTCCGCAGACATCAGTACCCAAACCTGCCGTATTTTGCTCATAGATGATCATCCGGCGGTGCTCAACGGCTACAGGTTCATGCTTCAGTCCAATCCCCGCTTTGAAATCTGCGGCACGGCAACCAGTGAAGCCGAGGCACTCACCCTGGTGGCCAACGAGCGGCCCGATCTGCTCATCACCGACCTCAACATGCCGGGGCGTGGCGGCCTGGAGCTCATCAAAGATCTCACCACCATGCACCCTGGACTGAAAATCATAGTGAGCTCCATGCATGATGAAATGCTGTGCGCCTCGCGTGCGCTGCGGGCGGGCGCCAGCGGCTACGTCGGTAAAGACAGCCCCGGCAATGCGCTGCTGGACGCCATCCACAAGGTGCTCGACGGCGGCGTGTATGTGAGCGAGCGGCTGGCCGCGCACCTCGCGGCCACCTTTGCCTCGCCGCGGCCGCGTGGTTCCACGGAATCTCCGTTGATCAAATTGAGCGACCGGGAGTTTCAAGTCTTTGAGCTTTTCGGCCAGGGCAAGACCGCCAAGGAGATCGCAGCGCAGTTGCACTTGAGTCCGAAGACTGTTTCGGTCCATCGTGATCACATCAAAGATAAAATGGGGTTTGTCACCAGTGCTGAGATGATCCGTCAGGCCGTGCGCTGGGTGGAGACCCAGCGGGAAGTCCTCAATTGACGCGCCAGCCGCAACGATAGGCCCGGCACCTACAGGCGGACGGCATCAGCACTGATGCCGCAGCCTTGGAACGCCCGCATGATGCGCGGTCACGCATTCACCCACATTCATGCTCATGACGTCCATGTGACCGCCATGTTCATCATCCCAACCCAGCCCGCTGAAACCATGAATTCGTCATTCTTCCACTCCCAGAGCAGGGCACCCGGCAGCACCACCCACGTTGGTTTTTTTGATGTACACCAGCATCTGGATGACAATTCGCATCTCTTCGATGAGATGATCCAAAACACGCCGCATGGCGCGGTGCCAGACATCGCGCCCCACCAGCAGCAAAAAGCGAAGGTTTTGTTCCAATTCTTTGATGGCTGGCCGATGTCAGAATCGTGAGCTTCAGACGTTCAGTAACCTGCATCAGTCTGAAATGAGAACTCCCAACCGCATCGTCATCGTGGCTGATCATTCAACCAGCACCGCCTTTTTCCGCATTGCGCTGGAAATGCAGCGAGATCTTGCCCTGGCAGCGGTCGTGACCTGCGCCTCCCGCTCATTCACCGCAGTGTCCCAGCACCAGCCGGATCTGGTCATGATCAGCCTGGACCTGCCCGGCCACCGGATCCTGGAACTGGTGAAAGACCTCGCCGTGCTGCACCCCGGACTGAAGTTTCTCATTGTCTCATGCCACGGCCAGGAGTTTGATGCCGAACGCGTCCTGCGCGCCGGAGCCCACGGCTGCGTGACGGCAGACAGCAGCGCCGCCACCAAGCTGGCAGCAGTGCGCCAGGTGCTGGCTGGCAGGCACGGCTTCAGTTCGCCGGTTTCCCCCCGTCCCTCCAGGGCCTTGGGCCTTCATCCGGCGGCACTGGCCATCGGCGGGGTGAATGTACCGGCCGTGCTGTGAAAGCCGTCGGCGGGTTTGAAACAACTCAGGCAGCCCACCAAAAAAATGGGCGAAACGCCGCCCTGACCTCTGCTACGTCGCGGCCACCCAGCGCTGCCAGAGCCGCAGCAGCGGGGCGAGCACGACAAAACCCAGTGCAAGCGGAACCGAGACGCTGGCGATCGCGAGCGCATCGACAATGGCGATGCCTGCGAGCAGCCAGCCAACGGCCTTGCCGATGGCGGGGCCACCCTGGCGCAGGAGCTGTGTCGCATAGGCCACCAGCAGGGCAAACACCCCCAGCACCACGATTTGCAGCGGGCTGCCTCCGGCAGAGGAAAACCGCATGGCGCAAACGATGGCCGGTGTGTACAGCAGGGCAAAGGCCAGCAACGAAGCCGGCACGGGCATGCGACCCTTTTTATGCTCCAGCCGTGCCGCCATGGTGATGCCAACAATGTAGCAGCCCAGGGCCAGGGCAAACGGCAGCACCAGCAACGGACCCGCTGGCAGAAACCCAGTCTCGTAGCGCCATTCTGCACCGAAGAAGGACAGCGCCCCTTTTTGGCTGGCAAATTTAAACGGCACCACAGCGGAGGCCGCCATCAAGTACAGCAGCAGCCGGCAGGCCCCCATGATGATGACCGAACCCGTCCACTGTTTGTGGTAGAGATCGTAAAACACAATGGCCGCCACCAGCAGCCCTGTGATCTGCGGGTTGGCACCATAACCCAGCGCAATGACGCCTCCGACGAAGAGCATGCTGCCGCCCACCGCCCAGGCCGTCCACAAACCGACCTCCCCGCTGGGAATGGGCCGCTCTTTGCGGTGCTCGCGGTCAAATTTCACATCAGCCGCATCATTCAAAATCATGCCGCCCGTGTAGAGCAGTGAACCAGCGAGAATGAGCCAGGCAAGACGCACATCCAAGAGCGCCCCGCCAGCAAGGAGCCATGCCGCAGTGACATTAGTCCAGGCAGTGGGCAGGTTGGAAATACGGGCGAGATGGAGCCAGGGGCGCATGCTCCCAGTGTCGAAACCCGCAGCACAAAAGTCGAACGCTTATTTCAGCATGCTGTGTACAAACGGCAGCATGGAGGAATACAGCGTGCTGCCGTGAAAGCGGGACAGCAGTTCGGTGACGAGTTCGGCGTCACTGTCCACATCCGCAGGGAGCAGATCCTCCCGGGTGATCTCACCACAGGTGGCGCTGACCCTGACAAAGCAGGAGTCACATTCGCGCCGGACCTCGCCACGCACGCCGGCACCTTCCAGCACGAGGCTCTGCAGCGCGGGGCCGGTGTCCTTTTCGACCAGCTCAACACTCAGATCAGCCTTCAGGCGCTGATTGATCCACACCGCGAGCAGCAGCGCGGTGGTGCGCTGGCCTTTGCGGTGGGTGATGTGAATGGTCTCCAGTTTGGAAAGGTTGTGGCAGGCGGTGGCGTCCTGAAAGCAGGTGGCCAGCGCAGTGCGCATGAAGTGCGAGCGCGTCCACGCGAGATCACGCACATCGAAGCCGCCGGTCTCGGCGTTCATGGCCGCCAGCAGTGCATCAAACTGCCGGGCGGGATCAGCCCAACGTGAACTGTCAATGATCAGCGTGTCGATGCGGCTGTAGAGGCGCTCTTCAAAATTCTTGGACAGATCCGCCTGCCACCAGACGACCAGCGGCAGGTCGGAGTCGAGATGCGCGAAGACGATGTTTTGCACCTGCGCGGCATTGCCGCCTTCGAGCACAAAGCTGATCTGCTCGCTGCAGACGATCTGTTTGCCCTGATACGGGCGGCAGAGAGCCTGAATCCAGGCCCGCGCACGCGGCGGCTGTGCTTCGGGCAGTGCGAGGATGAGCAGCGCCCGGCAGGCATGCCGGGCGGCCACATGGTCAAGCAACTCATTGTCAGCCATCAACTGGCAGCCGTCCTCGGTATAAATCGCCAGATTGATGAGCGAGGCACGGGTCTTCGCCTCGTCCCCCTCCCACAGCTGTTTGAGCGCACGATCAATGCGCGCGATGGGAGTCTCTAGACCGAGGCGATCAAGATCGAAGTCAGATCGAGAAATGGCGAACATGTGGATCAAAATGCCGCAACCACCGGCATTCACAAGGAAAGGTTTCCAAACCGGAATGTGACAAAGGAGAATCAAGCGCAGCAGTTCTACCAATTCCATGCTTGCCATGGCCGCGTATCTTTGCGAAAAAGTCGCATATGAATCCTGCGTTTCTTAAAAAATTGGGTGCCCTTCTTTCGTTACTGGCACTGCTTTTTGTATTAGCACGGAATCTGAGTTATTTTGATGGCGTTGGCAAGGACCCGCCTTTTCCTAAGACTGAAACCGCAACCGCTCAGTCTGCCGCCACGAAAAGGAATAGTTTCATCCTCGACCGCGCCAAAAAAAGACTGGAGGAAATCGACAGCCGGGAGACTCAAGCGGAGAAGGCTCCCGCGATTGACCGGGCAAAGGCCCTGGAAGAACTGCGTCGAGAAATTCCAGGCGTTCAGGTGGATTTTGATGCGATCACGCGGGCGCCGTCGAACATCATGGCTGCCGGGCGGTTTCTGGCGAAAGCGAAGGAACGCACCACGGATCCGTATGGTCCGGTGCGTGAGTTTGTAGCCAAACATGAAGCACTGTTTGGCCATGGGACAACGGCCTTCGATGCCGGGCAGTCACGGGTCACACGCGAGAATGTGACAGCACACAACGGCATGCGGACCGTCGTCTGGCAGCAAGAGGTGGCCGGAGTGCCGGTGTTCCAGACCATTTTTAAGGCGAATTTAACCAAGGACGGTGATTTGGTGACCCTGGGCAGTCATTTCCTGGGAGATCCGATCCAAGCCGCCGGGCAGCAAACCCTGCTGGTGCCCCAGCCTCCGCTGGATGCGGGTGATGCCATGTCTTATGCCGCCAAGAACCTTGGAGGCGAGCTGCAAAAGACCGCCGTAAGCTCCACTCCAACGGCGCAGGGTGCTGAGCAAGCGCAGAAACTCACCGCCCCAGGATATACGGACACCACGGCGCACCTGAGCTGGGTGCCGATGAATGAAACCACGCTGCGTCTGGCCTGGGAGCTGGAGACTTTCAGCCTGCAGCACAACGAGATGTTCCGCATGCTGGTGGATGTGGAAACTGGCACGGTGCTCGTGCGCCAGAGCATCACCAACGACATCAGCAACGCGAGCTACCGCGTTTACGCCAAGACGGGCTTCCAGCCCTATGACAGCCCGACCCCCTTCTCTCCAGGATACAGCACCCCCTCAAGCGTGCAGCCTGCCGAGGTAAGCCGGAATTTGGTCACGCTCGACGCATTGAACACCACGGCGTCGCCCAACGGATGGATCGACGATGGCGGCACGCAGACGCTGGGCAACAACGTCGATGCACACACCGACACGAATGCTGACAACATCGCCGACCTGCCACGACCGACGTCGGCCACGCGAAACTTTGATTTCGCCATGGATCTCACACAGGCCCCGTCCAGCTACAGAGACGCGGCGGTGACCAACCTCTTCTACCTCTGCAACTACATCCACGACCGCTATTACGGGCTGGGCTTCACCGAAAGCGCGGGCAACTTCCAGACGAATAATTTCGGACGCGGCGGCAACGGCAACGATGCAGTGCAGGCCGATGCGCAGGACGGCAACGGCACCAACAACGCCAACTTCTCCACCCCTTCGGACGGCTCGGCAGGCCGAATGCAGATGTATGTCTTCACCGGCCCGACGCCCCAACGTGACGGTGACGTGGACCACGAGATCGTGATTCACGAATACACGCACGGCTTGAGCAACCGCCTCGTCGGCGGCGGCGTCGGCATGAGCCAGAACCAATCTCAGGGAATGGGCGAAGGATGGTCGGATTTTTATGCCCTGTGCCTGTTGAGCGAGGCCACGGACGATCCCAATGGCAACTACGCCGCCGGGGGCTATGCGACGAAGAACTTTGCGGGCCTGGCGGAGAACTATTACTTTGGCATCCGGCGCTACCCCTATTCGACAAACCTCGCGAAAAACCCGCTGACTTTCAAAGACATTGATCCAGTGCAGGCCAGCAGCCACACGGGCGTTGCGCGCAGTTCGATCATCGGCTCCACGGCGAACGAAGTGCATAACGAGGGCGAAGTGTGGTGTGTGACACTCTGGGATATGCGCGCCAACTTGATCGCCAGGCACGGCGCGGCAGCAGGCAACGAGCTCGCGCTGCAGATCACGACTGACGCGATGAAGCTCTGCCCGGCAAACCCAAACATGCTCCAGTCCCGCGATGCGATCATCCAGGCGGATCTGGTGAACAACGGTGGTGCCAATCGCAGTGAGCTGTGGTCCGCCTTTGCCAAGCGCGGCATGGGTTCAAGCGCATCGTCGCCGGCAAGCAGCACGACGACCGGCCTGACTGAGGCCTATGACTTCCCGGACGATTTGAGTGTGACGCCGCTGACAGACCTGACCGCTGCGGGAACTGTTGGCGGTCCGTTCACCCCGGCAGCCCAAATTTTCACGCTGACAAACACCGGCACGTCCCCGCTGAACTGGAGGGCGTTGAAGACGCAGCCGTGGACGACACTGTCCGCCACATCGGGCACACTGGCGGCAGGCGACAATACGGCGGTGGTGATGTCCTTCAACACCACGGCCAATGGCCTGGCCCCTGGCAGTTACAACGACACCTTGAGCTTCGCCAACGTCACCAGCGGGGCCACGATCAGCCGCAGCGCGAGCCTGACCGTGGACCCTTATACCATCGTTATTTTCAGCGAGCCTTTCGCCACCCCAACGCTGGCCGCCAACTGGACCATCACAGGCACCAACACCTACCGCACGCAGGTGACCAGCGACAACACACCGCATGGCGGCACTTACCACCTCACGATGGATTCAAGCCTGGACAACAACTATTCACGCAACGAGGCGACGCTGACACTTGACCTGAGCGGGCGCCAGCATGTGCAGCTGAGCTTTTGGGCCAAAGCATTCAATGATGAGGGAGACGGACCTCCCCCCTCTCCTTTCCCAAGCACGGGCTACGATTTCGATGGCGTGGCGGTCAGTGCCGATGGCGGCAACAACTGGTACGAGGTGCAGGGGCTGCGTGCGATCTCGGGCACGCACACCAAATATGTCGTGGACCTAGATCCCGTGATCTCTGCATACGGACTGAGCTACGGTGCCAATTTCAAATTCCGCTTCAACCAGTACGACAATTACGGCATCACCACAGATGGCATCGCCATTGATGACATTTTGGTGTACGAGACGGTCAACAACTCACTGGCGCTTTCGCTTGCGGACTCCGCAACGGAGGGAGATGCACCAGTCACGGCCACGCTTTCCGTCACCCCGACGCCTGCGGTTGACCTCACCGTCAGCCTGACATCGAGCGCGGCGGATGCCAGCGTTCCCGCCACGGTGCTGGTGCCTGCGGGGTCAGCATCCGTTACCTTCCCCGTCACCCTTGACGATGACACGGTGCTCGACGGCACACAAAAGGTGACCATCAGCGCGACCGCCGCGTCCTTCGTCCCCAGTTTCAAGACCCTGGTGGTGCATGACAACGAAACCACCACCCTAGCTCTAGCCGTTCCGTCAAATGCCATCGAGGGCAGCTCACCTCCTCAGTGTACGGTTTCCGTGAGCGCGCCAGTCGCGAAAGCGGTGACCGTGGTGCTCGTGTCCGACAACGCCTCGGCTCAAGTGCCCGCAAGCGTGACGATTCCAGCGGGGCAAACGACCGCCTTGTTTTCCCTCGCGCTGCCCAATGACAATCTCCTCAACGGCACCCGCAATGCGACGATCTCCGCCACCGTGCAGAACTGGGCACCGGGAAGTGCCAACGTGACGGTGCTGGACGACGAGGTGGCAGCGATCACTTTGACGATGAACGCGGAAACCAATGAAAGCGCCGGCACCATGGCCGCAGTAGGAATGGTGACGCTCGGCGGCACAGCGGTGACGCCGGTGACGGTCATGCTGGCATCCAGCAACACGAGCGAGCTGACCGTGCCCGCCACCATCACCATTCCCGCCGGGCAAAACAGCGCCGCAGTGATCGCCAGCATTGAGGATGACACCGACCTTGACGGCACGCAGACCGTGACTGTCAGCGCGTCAGCGCTGGGAAATCCAGCCGTGAATGGCGATATTGCCGTGCGTGACAATGACGCGGCCAGTTTCACGCTGAGCACTGTCGCAAGTCCGCAGCGCGAGGCCCAGACGTTCCCGCTGACGATCACGGCACTGGATGTGAATGGGGAGCCGATTCCTTTCGTGGCGGGGCCGTGGAGCCTGAGCGCGGCGGGTGATGGTGGTGTGGCCGTGCTGGTCGCACCGTTGGCCGATTTTGTGGATGGTGTGTGGCAGCAGAACGTGCGCGTCATGGCACCGGACACGAACGTGCGCATCACCATCACAGGCCCGAATGCGACGGCGCAGAGCAATGCCTTCGACGTGACGATTGGCCCGCGCATCAGTGTCGCACCGTCGAGCTACACCCTGGACATCCCTCGGCAGTCGAGCAAGACGCGCGCGCTGACGATCACCAACAACGGCCTGGGGACGATGACTTGGAGCGCGGCAGGATCGCAGACGTGGCTGACATGCGCCCCTGCGAGCGGGAGTGTGGCGCAGGGGCAGTCTGCGACGGTGACGGTGACTTTCAATGCAGCAACGCTGGCTGAAGGAACCGCGACGGCGAAGCTCGACGTCTCCTCCAACGACAAGACGAATCCGGCGGTGGCCGTGCCCGTGACATTGAACGTGACCGCACCCGTGGCCAGCTTCGCCTGGGACGCGGTTCCATCGCCCCAGCTCGTGAATGCCCCCTTCCCCGTGAAGGTGACGGCGAAGGACGCGGGCGGAACGACGGTGGCGGGGTATGAAGGAACCGTGACGCTGTCAGGCGGCATCGGCGGCACTGGTGTGAGCCGGACGCTGCTCAACAGCCCAACCTACAGTGTCAGCAATAACAACGGCACCTTCACCATTGGCTATGCGTTCACTCCGGCAAGAGACATCACCGTGAACGCAGTGCGCAGCTTCTCGGGAACCAAAGTTTCCATTTGGACCGACACCGGCACGCTGCTGGCCAGCGTTCCCGTCTCTGCGGCGGGAGGAGCGTGGACCGAAACCCCTCTGCCTTCGCCGTTGCAGCTCCAGGCCAACGTCACTTATCGCATCGGCTTTTTGAGCGGTGGAACGACTTATTATGGACGCACCGACATGACGCCCAGCTTTCCGGATGGCACCATTGACTCGGATTTCGAAGTGTCAGGCGATGGCTTCCCCATCAACTCCTATGGTTATTGGAAATGGATACTCGTCGATTTGAGTTATTCCATTGGCACACCCATCGCCATCACTCCCGTCACGAGCGGTGCATTCTCCTCCGGGGTCTGGTCGGGGAATGTCGCCGTGCAGCAAACGGCAGCCGGGATGGCCCTCAGCGCGAGCGATGGCGCAGGTCACACCAGCGCTAGCAATGCCTTTGATGTGCAGTCTCTCGGCACGCTCGGCCTCACCCTCGCGCCGCAGGTGAGCGAAGCTGCTGGCACGCTCAGCGGCACGGTGACGATCACTCCAGCGACGGCGGCAGATGTGGTCGTCTCGTTGAGCTCCAGTGTCGCGAGTGCGGCTGTGCCGGCGGCAGGAACGGTCACCATTCCCGCAGGCAGCACCAGTGCGGCCTTCACGCTCAACATCATCGATGACACCGTTCTCGACGGTCCGCAGACGACCCAAATCGGCGCGGTGGGCGCAGGTTATTTGGCAGCGAGTACAGCACTGGTCGTCGCGGATGATGAGGGAGCGGTGCTGACGATCAATCTGGCTGCAGACAGCTACTCCGAGGATGCGGGAACGGTCTCCGGCACCATTACCTCCAGCGGCGCGCCGACGACATCTGTCTCGGTGCAGCTTGTTTCCAGCGACACCAGCGAGGCCACTACGCCTGCCAGCGTGACCCTGCCCGCAGGAGCCACCTCCGTGCCTTTCACCCTGACCTTGGTGGACGACACGCTGCTGGACGGCCCCCAGACAGTGGTGCTGACGGCCAGCGTGGCCGGCTGGGCCAGTGGGACGAAGACCCTGACCGTCCTCGACAACGAACTGCGCACGCTCACGATCAACGGTGTCCCAGCCAGTATCAGCGAAGGAGCCGCCACGCTTTCCACCCCAACCCTTTCCCTGACCGGGCAGGCGGTGGCGGATCTCGTCGTGACGCTCAGCTCCAGTGATGAGACCGCCCTGCCTTCCATCACCGTCACGATCCCGGCTGGAGCCTCCTCCGCAGCTTTCGATCTCGACCCGGTGGATGACTTGCTGCTGGACGGCACGCAAAATGTCACGCTCACCGCCAGCGCGGCGACTTTCACCAGCGGCAGCGTGAATGTGGATGTGCTGGACGATGATGTACACCACTTTGCGCTCTCCACGGTGCCAAGCCCGCAAAAGGAGGGCGTGGGTTTTGCCTTCACCGCCACGGCCAAGGACATCAATGATGTGACCATATCCACCCAAGTCGGTGGTCCGGTGAACCTGACCGCCACAGGCGACCTTGGAGCCATCAGCGTGGAGCCAGCCGTGCTGGCACCCTTTACCAGCGGCGCATGGACGGGAAATGTGCGGGTGATGGGGCCGGGAACGAATGTGCGCCTCACCGCAGCCTCGCCAACGGCGACGACGCAGTCCAACGCCTTCGATGTGAGCGCCGGGCCACATCTGGAGGTGAACCCTGCAAGCTATGCGCTCAGTGTCGCACAAAACACCGCCAAGGTACGGACGCTGACATTGAACAATACCGGCGTGGCCCCGCTGACGTGGAGCATGAGCCCGGCCTATGTCGTGAGCGCGGCACCTGGCCTTGAATTCACGGGCCTCTCCACACCGATCTCGAAAGAACAAGCGGACGCGCGGCCTTCACCGCTGTGGTCGCAGCCCCGCATCTCAGATGGGAGCGCAGTCCAGGCATTCGCCGCCAGCAAGACCTTGGAGGATTGCCAGACGCAGATCAACGCCCGCTACGCCGAGATCACCGCATTGATCCCGAACCGGTACGATTTCAGCGACGGCGTCACCGGCACCTATATCTCGGATGGCGGCAACGATATGTACGACGTCGGGAATTACCTCAACACCAATCTCGGCAGTTCCATTGCCTACTCCGATGATGTGATTGCCACACCCGCCTCCAGCCTGGGAACGGGCGGAAGGTATTTCACACGCAAGCAGCCGGGTTTGTTTCTTTTCGTGGCGGATGTGGCCGGGATTTCGAGTTTTAGCATCGCGGGGAATCTTGGGGCAGATGGCAGCGGCTCGGTGGATGGAACCGTGCTGACCGCCACACGCGGCAGCACGAGCTTCAAGGGATTCGTGAAGCGAGTGTACAATGCCGGGGACCCTTCGATCAACCACCTTATCATCATCGCGGACAACGGCAGCGCAGCGCACACCTACGCAGCCGACACCAATGATGACCAGCATAATGTCACAGGTCTGGCCGGAATTACGCGGGTCTATTACCTGCTCTATGCCGGGCAGAGTGGCGGCTACATCAACGACGCGCAGACCCTGGCCATCTTCTCCAAATTTCTCGATGTCGTCGAAACTTCAAACTGGCTCACCGCCACGCCCACCAGCGGCACCATCCCCGTAGGTGGCAGTGCGCCTGTGCAAGTGAGCTTCAATGCGGGAGGCATGCAGCCGGGTGTCTATCAAGGCAGTCTGCAAATCAACAGCAATGACGGTCTGCAGCCACAGTACACCATCCCGGCTACGATGACCGTCTCACCGGGCATCCATCACTTTGACTGGGACACCCTGCCCTCCCCCCAAATGGTCAATACGCCGCTCACAGCAACGATCCGTGCCAAGGACTCAACGAACAACCCGGTGGTGGATTTTGAGGGGACGGCGGCCTTGACAGCTCTGAACACTGCAACCGGCGGTGAAACCACCATCGGGGCGGGAACAAGTACCACCAATGTGATTCTCGACACGAGCTATCCCGTTCACCGCAGCCAGTCCATCTACACTCCAGCGGAAGCGGGCGCAGCAGGCATCCTCACAGGCCTGGCCCTGGATGTGGCCACGCTGGGCTCTCCCGCCGCCAGCAATTACACCATCCGCCTCAAGCACACCAGCAGGGTTAATTACAGCACGGACACCTCCTGGGAGGGCAGCGGCTGGACCGTGGTTTACTTCGGCAGCAAGACCCTGGCGACAGGATTGAATTACTTCACCTTCACCACCCCCTTCGAATACGACGGCTCCAGCAATCTGATGGTGGACATCAGCTTTGCAAACACCATCTACAGCACCGCATCGTACTGCCGTTACACGACATCCACTTCAGCCAGGACCTCTTATTACGCCATGTATTCAGGCAATCCGCTGACATGGAGTGGCACAAGTACGTATGCTTACACCACCACCGCCCAGCCCAACCTCCGGCTGGTGAAATCTGGCGTGCCCGCACTGATCTCCCCGGTGGTCACCGGTGCATTTGCAAACGGTGTATGGACCGGAGATGTGCGCCTGGGTACGGCTGGAACGATCGCAGTCACCGCCACGGCCGGCAGCGTCACCGGCACGAGCAATGCGGTCACTACCACCTCCACGGGCACGCTCACACTCACGCTCCCGGCCAGCCTCACCGAGGGACAGGGCACCTTGACTGGCTCAGGCACGGTAAGCGTCTCCAGCCCGCCTGCAGCACCGCTCACGATCTCCCTGGAAAGCCTGGACACCTCCGAGATCGCGCTGCCGGCCTCGGTCACCTTGCCAGCTGGCCAGAGCAGCGTGACTTTTGATGTCACCGTCGTGGATGACGCACTGCTTGATGGGCCGGTAACGGTCCAGTGCCGTGCTCTGGCCATCGGCTACCCCACAGTCACCGCCACCTCGACGGTGGCTGACAATGAAACCACCACGCTGACTCTGACACTCCCTGCCAGTGTGACGGAAGGTGCCGCCGCCGCGCAGGGCACGTTGCAGCTCGGAGCCACCGCTTCGGAGAATCTGACCGTGACGCTGGCCTCCTCCCTGACCAGCCGCGTCAGTGTGCCGGCCAGTCTCGTCATCGCCGCCGGGGAGAGCAGCGCCACCTTTGCCATCACCAACCCCAACAACTCGATCATCGACGGGCCGCAGACCGTCACGATCACCGCCACGCTGCTAGGTTCGACGCCGGGAACGGGCACCACGCAGGTCATCGACAATGAGAACACCAATCTCACACTCTCTCTTTTCTACAGCAGTGTCAGTGAGGGATCGGTACCTTTGACAGGCGCAGGATACGTCTATCTCTCCGGCACGCTGCTCAGCCCCCTGACCATTAGCCTGACCTCGAATGACACGACTGAGCTGACCGTGCCTGCCACGATCACCATTCCCGCCGGCAGCTCGCAGAGCAGTTACTTCACCCTGACGCCGGTCAATGACTCACTGAAAGACGGCTCGCAGACTGTGACGGTCACCGCCACAGCGTCCGGTTTCACCAGTTCCAACCAGACCGTTACGGTGCTAGACGATGATGTGCATCATTTTGCGATGACCACGGTGCCCAGCCCGCAGGTGCGCAATGGAGCTTTCAACGTCACCTTCACCGCGCAGGACATCAACAACGTCACCATCACGAGCTATGCAGGCACACCTGCCCTTACCGCCGTAGATGGTGCCACGGCCCTCAGTATCTCCCCCGCGACGCTTTCCGGCTTTTCCAGCGGTGTGAAGGCGCAGAGCGTCATCATCGGCAGCTACGCCACGAACGCTGTCATTACCGTCACGGACGCCGCTGCAGCAGCCAGCAGCACCAGCAATGTGTTTGGCGTGGGCTTTGGTTCACAAACCCAGTTTGCCTGGAACACCATCGGCTTCCAGCAAAGCGCCGGCGTTCCGTTCAGCACCACCATCACCGCACAGGACATCCAGGGAAACACGATCACGAATTTCACCGGCACCGCTGCTTTACAAGGAGTGGTCAACACGTCCGAAACGGCCATTGGCACGGGAATCAGCAATTCCGTCAAACCACTCGACACCGGTTATGACGGCACTCGTTCACAGATGATCTTCCTGCCTGGGGAGATAGGCGGAGCACGATTGCTGACAGGAATGACGCTCAATGTCACCACCGTGCCCGGTCTTCCGTTGTCTCGTTTTGCCATCCGGTTAAAGCATACGGCCACCGCTTCTTACTCAGGGAGCGTGAGCTTCGACAACACCGGGCTTGTCACCGTGTATGCGACAGCGGCTGAGACCATTGCATCAAACGGATTGAGAACTTTCAATTTCAACACCCCGTTCTATTACGATGGATCGCAAAACCTGCTGGTTGACATGGTTTTCGACAACGCCACCTCATCCTACGGTGGCTACTGCCAGTCCTCCACCGTTTCACCTTCGAGGCAGCTGTATGCCAGCAATTTGCGCTCCTGGGGGTATGGCGACCCCTATACGTGGTCAACTGCCAACAATTTCACCACTTCACTGCTGCCCAATGTGAAATTTCTTTTCGGCTACACGGTCGCTGTGACACCCGCCACCACCGGTGCCTTCACGGCTGGCGTCTGGAGCGGCAATCTGGCGGTTTCCACCAGCATCTCCAACCTCAGGCTTCAGGCCGCCAGCGGCACCATCTCGGGCCTTTCAAACTCGTTCTCCACGGCCCCTCCTGTTCTTTCCGTCACCTTGCCCGCCTCGGCCGTCGAGTCTGCGGGCAGTGTTTCCGGCACTGTGTCCATCAACCTTGCGCAAGCGACAGCGGTCACCGTCAATCTGTCTTCCAGCGACACCACCGAAGCCCAGCCCGCCACCGCCACGGTGACGATCCCCGCTGGCTCCACCTCCGCCAATTTCACGCTCAACATCATCAACGACACCCTACGGGACGGTGCCCAAAACGCCAGCATCTCCGCTAGCGCCGCCAGCATGACCAGCGGCAGCGCGACCATCAGCGTCACCGACGATGACGTGGATAATTTCCTGATCTCAGCCGTGGGAACGCAGGTGCGCAATGCGCCTTTCAGCGTGACCTTCACGGCGCGTGATGTGAACAACGTCACCATTCCCAGCTACGCAGGCACACCGGCCCTCACCGCTGTCGATGGTGCCACGGCCCTCACCATCACGCCCACGACGCTCTCCGGCTTTTCCAGCGGCGTGAAGACGCAGAGCGTCACCCTCGGCAGCTATGCCACCAACGCCGTCATCACAGCCACAGATGCCACCACAGGCGGCGCAGGCAGCAGCAATGCTTTTGCCGTCTCTCCCGGATCAGTCGATCACTTTGGCATCAGTGCAGTCCCCTCAAACATCAGCAACGGTTCCGCCCAACCGGTCACCATCACCGCCCAGGATGTGCTCAACAACACGGTCACTTCTTTTAACCAGACGGCGAATCTTTCCATCTCCAATGATTCGGCCGCCGTCACCTCAGGCACGGGAACCACGACCACCTCAACCCCCCTCGGCTCGCTGAACCGTACGCAGCGCATGCAGGTGATCTACCTGCCGGCTGAAGTGGGCACGGCCCGCGTCCTCAACAATCTCGCGCTATACGTCGGCACGGTGCCCGGCACTGCACTGAGCAACTTTACCATCCGCATGAAGCACAGTGCGCTGACCAGCTACAGCACGATCTCCTGGGACAACACCGGTTGGACCACGGTTCATCAGTCAACGGCCACCGTCAGCGCCACTGGATGGAAGCAGTTCGATTTCACCACCCCTTTCACTTATAACGGCACCAGTTCGCTGATGATCGACTTCAGCTACTACAATGCCGCCGGCGGCATCACGCAGGGTTATAATCAATACACAACATCTTCCACACTCCGCACCGTGCTGCTCCTGACCGACACCAACTACGGCAGCCCTCTGACCTGGACCGGCACGACCAATCCCATTCCCGGCAGCAACTATGTGGTGCCCAATGTGCGCTTCGGCACCACCAGCGTCACCGTTCCTGTCTCACCGACCGTGACCGGCAGTTTCACCAATGGTGTATGGTCGGGCAACTTTACCCCTTCAACCGCCGCCACCAGCGTGCGACTCCGCGCCGCCAATGGTTCCATAGCAGGGGCTTCGAATGTCTTCACGATTTTTCCCCCCACTTTGAGCATCTCCCTGCCTGCCTCGGCCGTCGAGTCTGCGGGCAGTGTTTCCGGCACAGTGTCCATCCCCTCCTCACAGGCCTCGGACTTCTCCGTCAATCTGTCTTCCAGCGACACCACGGAAGCCCAGCCCGCCACTGCCACGGTAACGATCCCTGCTGGCTCCACCTCCGCCTCCTTCACGCTCAGCATCATTAATGATGTCATCACAGACGGCATTCAGACCGCCACCCTAACCGCAAGCGCCAGCGACTACGGCAACGGCACTGCTCTCCGGGTCCGGCGTTGCCGGCGCATCCTTCCCGCTGACGGTCACCGCACGAACCATCGATGGCTACCCCGCCACCGCCGTGGACGGCACCACCGCCGCCCTGAGCTGCGTGGTCCAGGGCACCGCAAACACCATCACCCCCAGCACCACCACTGGTGGATTCTCCGGCGGCCAGTGGAGCGGCAATGTCACCCTCGGCGGTTCTGGTATTTCTACCATCACCGCCACCAGCGGCAGTGTCACGGGCACATCGGGTGCCTTCCCGCAAAATAGCTCCGGTGCTGGCACCGCCTCACGGTTTATCATAAGCGGCATCACCAGCGGCAGCCAGATCACCTCAGGGGTCTCCCAGGCCATCACAGTGCGCGCGGCGAACGCCTCAGGCACCACCGACATCGGGTACTCTTACCCGCTTGACGTTACCGTCAGCGCACCGGGCATGGGCCAAGTGCTGCTGGGAGATGGCGCGACAACCTCGGTTTATCCTTTCTACGGCTCGAACCATGACAGGCGCACGCAGGTCATCTACACGGCGGCTCAGCTCGGCGGTCGCGCCATGAGCCTCTCCGGCCTCGCTCTGAGCATCGCCAACTCGGGCAGCACTTACAGCTCTTTCACCATCCGGCTCAAGCATACCACTAGGACCAGTTTCAGTGGCGCTTCGACCTGGGATGCAGGCGGCTGGGTGACCGTTTACCAAGCCACTTCGATTCCTGCCGTCGGCTGGAACACCTACAACTTCAGCTCGCCGTTCAGCTACAACGGCACGGATAATCTGATGGTGGATCTGAGCTTTGACAACTCCACCACCGTCACCACGGCCAGCGCTCGCCACTCGACCACCGACGCCCTGATGATGACCATGGGCGGCGCCAACAGCACCAACGGCACCCCTGTGTCCTGGGACGGTGCTGGCACCCCGGCCATGACCGCCAGCTATTTGCAGCCTCAGCTCCGCCTGATGGTGAACGGCGGCGCCACCGTCTCCCCAGGCCTGACAGGCACCTTCACTAACGGAGTTTGGAGTGGCAACGTCACTCTCCAAGGGGCGGCGAAGGATCTGACCCTCACCTTCAGCGATAATTACGGTCGCTCCGGCACCGTCGAGGGACTCGTTCTTGCGCCTGCCGCTTCGACCATCAATCCCGAACCCTTCTTCACCGGCGGCTCCTCCAACACCATCTCCTGGCCGTCCGTCAACGGTGCCGTCAGCTACGACATTCAGGGCACGAACAACCCGTCCTTCACCACCTTTGCCCTGAACCAGTCCACCACAAACACCAGCGTCACGGCAGGCTCCCTCGGCAACAACATTCAATACTGGTACCGCCTGCGCTACCTGCTTGCTCCCGCCTTTGGCGATTCCACTTGGTCGCAGACCCGCTGGGGAGATTTTTCATCGGACACGCTTTCAGGAGTAACTGCGGAAAAGGCCGCTGGCAGCGTAATTCTAACCCCCGCCACCAGCACGCCGACGGCTATGGTGGAAGACTTCAATGCCGACGGCGTGGCCTGGAGCAATCTTTTCACCGTACAGGGCGGAAACCTCGGCTACACCTTTGCCCGCAGCGCCCTGAGCGCCGGCCCGAACACCTCGCCAGAACTACCGATCAACCAGGGCGGAGACATGGAAGGCCGCGTCAGCGGCAGTTACGGGTGGAGCTTGGCTACCGACACTCCAGCCAACAATTTCAGCGATGGCTCCATCGACGCCTATGTGTGTCCCGAAACAGCGGCGGCGGGCATGTCCGCCGCGCTATTCCTGCGCGGGAATTTGGTGAACAACATACCGGTGGGCTATCAGGCACAGGTCAGCTACACCTCGGCCACCTCCGCCACCATTTCCCTCGGCTACATCGGCAGCGGCAGCTTCATCTCATTCCCCGCAGTCACCGTCTCCACCTCAGACATCATCCGGCTCACCTTCAGCGCCAGCGGGCCTCGGCTGGTCTTGAATGCCTGGAAGGTCAGCGTCAGCGGCGGCAGCGTGATTGAAACCCCAATCTTGTACGGCGCTTCTGCCAGCATCACCGCCTACGACAGCCGCTTCACCTCCGGCCGTGTCGGCCTGCGCGCGTTCAACGGCAGCAGTGCCATGCTGTTTGACAACATCACCATTACCCGTGAATGGCCCACATATAGTTTAAGCACCGGCACTATCACATCATCGACCATCTCCCCCACCGTGCGGCAGCTATGGGGCCGTCTGAACTACGGTGCCACCACCCCCGTCGGCACCGCGCTCTCAGTCAGCGTGCTGGACTCCAGCAACAACGTGCTGGCGTCTGCCGTGGCCTCCGGCACAGATTTGAACTCCTTGCCCGCCGTGGCTTCCGTCTCCGCCATCAAGCTGCGCGCCAGCCTCTCCACCACGGACGCCACTGCCACTCCGCAGCTCAATGACTGGAGCGTGGACTTCACTGCGGCTCCCGGCCAGACGGTGACCAGCGCGTGGTCCAGCACGGTCAGCTCCGTCCAGGATGCCAGCCCGCCCGATTTGACCGCGCTCGTCACCACCATCAGCGGCACCACCGGCACTCTGCGTGGCACGGCCTACGATCCAGCAAGTGGCGTTGCCAGTGTGACAGTGGCGGGCACGCCTGCCACCACCACCAACTCCTTCGCCTCCTGGACCAGCGCACTCTCCGGCCTGCAGGATGGCACCAACACCGTGACGATCACCGCGACGGACAATGTCGTCCCGCCAAACACCACCACCCTCACCACCACCGTTTATCAAATCACCAATCCTGTCCAGGACTCCAACAACAACGGCATCAGCAACCTCCTGGAACACGCCCTAGGCATTCCCGCTGGCGCAGCCAATGCCCGCTCCATGCTTCCTGCCGCCACCTTGCAGGCAGATCCGGGCACTGGAGACAAATACCTCACCCTGCAGTTCCGCCGCCGCATTCAGCGCGCCGGACTCTCCTACACCGTCGAAACAAGCGACAATCTCGCGGTCTGGGACACCACCGGGGCCAGTGTTCAGGAAATGAGCGCGACCCCGAGCGGTGATGGCACCACCGAAGTCGTCACCATTCGCGTCACGCCTGCGATGAACGGTTCCAATCCAAAGAAATTCGTCCGCCTCGGCGTGACCACCAACTAGCAGAGTCAGAGCAGGCGCCACTCACGGCCGTCTGCGCGCAGCAGGTCATCCGCTTCCTTCGGCCCCCAGCTACCGGCGGGGTATTCGTGCATGACCGGAGGGGAGTCGGACTTGTGCCAGGCGTTTTCGATTTGATCGATGAACTTCCAGGCGTTTTCGACTTCATCACGACGGGCAAACAGCGTGGCGTCACCCGCCATGGCATCGAGCAGCAGACGCTCGTAGGCCTCGGGGCTGGCCTTGCCAAAGCTCGATGAGTAGCGGAAGTCCATTTTCACCTGCTGAATGCTCATGGCCTGTCCCGGCTGCTTGCATAGGATGCGCAGCGCGATGCCTTCATCCGGCTGAATGCGAATGACGAGGGTGTTCTCGCTGTTGTTCAGCATCGTCGAAGTAGCAAACGGCACCTGCGGCGGCTTCTTGAAATGCACGCTGATTTCCGTGGCTTTCTTCGGCAGTTGCTTGCCCACCCGGATGTAAAACGGCACGCCCTGCCAGCGCCAGGTGTCGATCATGAGGCGCAGCGCCACGTAGGGCTCGGTGTTGGACTCAGGATTCACGCGGTCTTCCTGCCGGTATCCGACGCGCGGCAAGCCATCGACGCTGCCTGCGGTGTACTGGGCGCGGATCACGTTTTTGCCGACGGCCTCAGGCCCCACCAGCGGACGCAGGGCGCGGATCACCTTCACCTTTTCATCACGCACGCTGTCGGCGCTGAGATCGGTCGGCGGCTCCATGGCCACGAGAGAGACCAACTGCAAAAGATGGTTCTGCACCATGTCACGCAGCGCCCCGGCGGTGTCGTAGTAGCCACCACGCCCGCCTTCCATGCCGAGGTTCTCTGCGCAGGTGATCTGCACGTGGTCGATGTACCGGCTGTTCCAGTTGGGCTCGAAGATGGAGTTGGCAAAGCGCAGCACCATGATGTTCTGCGCGGTTTCTTTGCCGAGGTAGTGGTCGATGCGGTAGGTGTCTTTTTCCGCAAAGGTGGCGGCGACCACCGCATTCAGGCCCTGCGCGGTGGCGAGGTCCTTGCCGAACGGCTTCTCACAGACCACGCGCGCCCATTTGCCCTTGGTGCCTTGATTCAGCCCGGCGGCACGGATCATTTCCAGGATGGGTTTGAAGGCCTCGGGGGCGGCGGCGAGATAGAAGAGGCGGTTCGCCGGAGCGCCGCGCTCGACATCAAACTGATCCAGCAGGCGGCCCAGGGCTTTGTAGCCTTCGAGGTCCTCGAACTCGCTGCGGTGATAGTGAATGCACTGGGAGAAGCTCTTCCACAGCTCGTCATTGTGGCCCTGGCGGCTGTTCTGGCGGTTCCCCTCCTCCAGTTCCGCCCGGAAGCCCTCGTCCGTCTTGTCGCGCCGGGCGAAACCCACGACCTTGAACTGCGGCGGCAGGTCACCAGCGGCGGCGATGTTGTAGATGGCGGGAATGAGCTTGCGATGGGTGAGATCGCCTGTGGCACCAAAGATGACCACGGAGCAGGGTTCCGCACGGTGGCGGGAGAGCAGAGTCTCTTGAAAGGGGTTTTCCAATTCGGGCATGGCTTTAAAGCAAGGACTACGCCACAAACGTGGCGCAAGACTGCCAGACTAGCCCGCCGACCCGCGATGGCAACCAACGATGCCGCCGCCGCGTGCCGGGGAGGATGAAATGACTTCATGGAGTTCATGAATTCGCCGGAGGCATGCTGTCCGGTGACCCCGCGCAAAATAGGCGTCTCTTTCGCCGATTTTCTCTATAGATGCTGACTTTCAAAGGTTTGACAGCGCGACTCATCCGTTGAGAGTCGAAGGGTGATGAGCAAACCGGCACCTGAGCCAGACATTCCGATCCCGGAAGACGTAAAAAAAGACAAGGGCTTGTGGGAAAAAACCCGCAAAAGCCTGATCGAGCGTCTGAACAACTGGGAGGATCAGAAGACTTGGAACGAGTTTTATCAGACCTACTGGCGCCTCATTTTCAGTGTCGGCACCAAGGCGGGCCTCACCCGTGAAGAAGCCTTTGACGTGGTGCAGGAGACGATCATCGCCATCGCCCGGCAGGTGCAGAAAGGCCAGTACGACCCGCGTGCAGGCTCGTTCAAAGCATGGCTGCTGCAGATGACGCGTTGGCGTATTCTTGATGTCTTCCGCGCCCGCAAGCGCCAGCCCTCCCTGGCTGATCAGGGCAATGCGGACACCGAGGACACCAGCGGCCAGGTCATCGACCGCCTCTCCCAGGACAAGGACAACCTGCTGGAAAACATCTGGGACCGCGAGTGGCGCGACAACATCACCGCCGCCGCGCTGGAACGCGTCAAAGCCAAGGTTTCTCCCCGGCAGTTTCAAATTTTCGACTGTTACGTGATGAAGGGCTGGGGGGTGAAGAAGACCTCCGAAGCCCTCGGAATCAATGCCGCACAGGTCTATCTGGCCAAGCACCGGGTCGGTGCCCTGGTGAAGAAAGAAGTGCAGGGGCTTGAGAATACGATGCTTTAGTGGGAGACTTCCGGGCGCTGGCTTGCACACGCCATGCAGCCACCCTCCTCCCACGCCTGCTTCATGAGCGATTCAGCCGCCCTGCCCGCCGAACATACGCCTCCGCCCGAGAGAGCGGATGAAGCCGCCGACATGCCTGCCATGCATGATGCCGTGCCTGAGACAGATTCCTTTGAGATGGACCTGCCGGCCCCACCCATTGCGGTGCCGACAGCCCAGGAAAAGGTCAAGAACCGTGACAAGAACGGCCCGCCCTCCCACCGCGATGACATTGTCATTCCCGACTACACGCTGCTCAAGCGCATCGGCTCCGGGGCCTATGGCGAAGTGTGGCTGGCGAAGAGTGTCACGGGCGCGCTGCGTGCGGTGAAGATCGTCTGGCGCGAGGACTTTGAACTCACCCGCACCTTCCACCGCGAGTTCCAGGGCATCCAGCAGTTTGAGCCCATCTCACGCGGCCACCCCTGCCTCGTACACATTCTGCATGTCGGCTGGAACGAACCGCGCGGCTTTTACTACTGCGTGATGGAGCTGGCGGACGATGCCGAGGACGGGGCGCACATCAGCGATGTGAAGACCTACGTGCCGCGCACGCTGACCACCGACATGCGGCGCCATGGCCGTCTGGATCCCTTCTTCTGCCGTGATGCGGGCGTGTACATGGCCGACGCCCTGCACTACATGCACAACCACGGGCTCACCCACCGTGACATCAAGCCCTCCAACATCATCTTCGTCGGCGGCGTGTGCAAGCTGGCGGACATCGGCCTCGTCGCTGCGTTTGGAGAGCGTACGTTTGTGGGCACCGAGGGCTTCGTGCCCCCGGAAGGCCCCGGCACACCGCAGGCGGACGTCTATAGCCTGGGCAAGGTGCTCTACGAAATGAGCAGCGGCAAAGACCGCATGGAATTCCCCGAGGTGCCGGACAATCTCTCCGACGAGGAGTGGCCGTTCTGGATCGACCTCAACCGCGTGATCTGCCAGGCCTGTGAGGCCGATCTGGGCCAGCGCTTTGCCAATGCCTCAGATTTTGCCGAAGCCTTGCAGCACGTCGGCGACGTCAAACCGGAGAGCTTCGTGCGCCGCTTCACCCGCGCGACCATCCTCACGAGCCTGGCCTCCTTCCTCCTGGCGGGCGGCTTGGTGATGGCGAAGCATCAGCGGGAATGGAGCTATGAAATTCCCGTGCCGGTGAAACCACTCCCTGTGCTACCGGCGCGTCCGCAAACACCCACACCGGGCAAGCCCTGGCAGAACCGGCTCAAACAATGGTTCACCTACAAGCAGGACCGCCATGTGGCGGACCTGCCGCTCGATGCGGATCTGTTCCGCAACTTTCTCCTGGAGGTCAACCGTGCCGCTGAGTACGAAGTGGCTGGGATCACCCTTCCCGATAAGAGCAAGCTGCCGGCCGCTGTGATTCCTGCGCCAGACGCAGACGCCTTCTGCGCCTGGATGACCGCCGCAGACCGCCGGAGCGGACGCCTGGACCCTGACCATGAGTACGCCTGGCGTGCGGTGGGCGTCACACAAACACCGGACACCTCCAAACCCAAATCGGGACATAGCGCGATTCGTTGTGAAATCGTGAGCGTGAAGTTCGGCAGCCTGAACCTCGCCAGCACGCCTGTGGGTGCCGATGTCTTCGACGGCGAGCGCCTCATTGGCCGCACCCCCCTGGCGCTGCCCAAGGTGCGCGCAGACGCCTTCAGCTACGAAATCAGCCTGCCCGGCTACAAGCCTGAACTGGCCAGCGGCAAACTCAAAGAGGGGCAGAGCATCAGCTTCAATCTGCGTCTGAAAGCCACCGGCTCAGTGGTGTTTGGCAAGCCCTGGCAGAACAGCCTCGGCATCAAGTTCGTACCTCTTGGCAAGGCCATGCTGGCCACGACGGAAACACGTCGTAAAGAATTCGACGAGTTTGCCAAAGCCACCAATCAACCGCCCGTAGATGGCCGTGTACTGGATGCAGAACCCAACCTTCCCGTCAGCATGGTCAACCGTTCCGAAGCCGAGCAGTTCTGCCGCTGGCTGACGGACCGCGAGCGTGCGCAGGGCCTGCTGGAACCAGATCAGGAATACCGGCTGCCCAGCGATGATGAATGGAGCATGGCCGCCTATCTCTCGCGTGAGATCGGCAACACTCCCGCCGAGCGCAGCCTGCGCATCGAAGGCATCTACCCCTGGGGTTTCATCTGGCCGCCCCCCGCCAAATCCGGCAACTTCCTCGACAAAAGCGCGGATAAAACCGGGCGGCTCGCCATCCCCAAGTATGACGACGGCTTTGCTGGCCCGGCACCCGTCGGTTCTTTCCGTGCTGACGGTCGTGGTTTGCACGATCTCTCCGGCAATCTCTGGGAATGGGTCTCCGACTCCTGGAATAGAATGCCCGACCAGGGCGTCCTGCGTGGCGGAGCCTACACCACGGCGGAGCGCCAGGAGCTGCTCGCCTCCTTCCGTCGGCATGCCACTTCCGCTGACCGCCATCCCGACGCTGGCTTCCGGCTGCTGCTCTGGAACATCGGCCAGATGGCGCGTGAAGACGACGATTGATGCCGCAACTTTTGCGGGAATAAGCAATCTTCGCCGTACCTCTCACGTATCAGCAAACCCAACGCCATGAAACTCCGCCTCGCACTCCTTTCCGCCCTTGCCGCCGCCTTCTGCATCGCCCAGGCCGAGGACCAACCCAAATCCGACTCCAAAACCATGACCAAGCCCGAAATCGTCAAGTCTGAGGATGACTGGAAAAAACTGCTCACCCCTGAACAGTATCAAGTGACGCGCATGCGCGGCACCGAACGCCCCAATGGCGCGATCTATCATGAGTTCGAGGAGCAGGGCGAGGGCACCTACTACTGCGTGTGCTGCGGCGCGGAACTCTTCACCTCCAAGGAAAAATTCCACTCCGGCTGCGGCTGGCCTTCCTTCTACGACTCCTCCAAGGCCAAAGGCGTCCTCGAAAAGGTGGACAACAGCCACGGCATGCGCCGTGTCGAAACCGTCTGCAAACGCTGTGACGCCCACCTCGGCCACGTCTTTGAAGGTGAAGGCTTCAAAACCCCCACCGACCGCCGCTTCTGCATCAATGGCGTTGCCTTGAAATTCGTGCCCCAAGGTGGCGAAGCCCCCAAGCTCCTCGAAGTCAACTCTGCCGCTGTGCAGCAGAAGAAAGGCGAAGTGGCCAAAGAAGGCGGTGTGGATAAGAAGTAGTACGACAGGCACTCCTGCCTGTCGGCCAGCGATCAATCAGCACCCATCGCCTCCAAGCACCTTCCCCGTGCCGCAAGCCAAGTCTGGTCCATCGCGGCGCACACGTCTGAATCCCTGCCCATCCGCCTGAGTCGGGCTGAAAGCGTCAGAGCTTGCGCAAGCGCTGGGCGACAGGCAGGAGTGCCTGTCGTACTTCCTGCCCGCCCCGCTTACATCTTCCCCGTCTTGGCAAAGTCGATGATCTTGCGGTCATCGTCCCCAGCCGCCCACGTCACGCGCAGGAAATCGGCGGGGTGCAGCTTGTGCTGCTCGAAGAAAGAGCGGTCACCGCCGCAGCCGTACATCGTGTCCGGGTCCATCTCCCCGTGCAGCTTCGCCCGTGCCTTCACGATCAAACGCGGCAGCCACGGGATGCCGTCCACCGCCGCCGCTTTGGGCGGAAGCGCGCTCGGCGGCACCGTCTTGCCGGTGCGCTGGCCTTTTTGCATCACGTGGAAGAAATCCCGCCGCACCGCCGCCACCAGCAGGCTCGTCTCCAGCGACGGCCCATCCGCGCCATAGCGGCAGTGGTCATCCACAAAGTCGAAAAACTCCTGCGTCGTGTGGCCGATGCTGTCTAAAAATGCCTTGTCCGCCGCCGTGAACCAGGTGGCCGCACGGGTGTCTCCCCCACGGTGCAGTTTGGCGCAGCGCTCGAAGAGTTCGCGAAAGGTGGTGTCCCAAGTTTGATTGTTCATGCGTTGATCTACGCTTAACGAAGGCGCTGCGAACGTCAAAACATTCGCGCGCAACCATTCCGCCCCTCCGGTGGTTTACATTGCGCATGACCCTCGCTAGCATGGCGGCCACACTGCCAGCCTACCTCATGCCCAAACCGGAAAGGAACGCTCCCACCCATGCACCGCAGGCAGCCGCCGACGGTGGGGAGGAGTCTTCCGACCAGGAAAGCGTACGCCTCATGCTCCGCGTGAAGGAGGGCGATGTGCAGGCCTTCGAGCGCCTCGTGGAGCTGCACCAAAGCGCCATCATCGGCACCTGCGCGCGCATGCTCAACAACATCGACGACGCACACGACATCGCGCAGCAGGTCTTCATCCGCGTCTGGCGCAGCGCCCCGCGCTACGAAGTCACCGCCAAGTTCACCACCTGGCTCTTCACCATCACCCGCAACCTCGTCTTCAACGAAACCCGCCGCCGCTCCCGCCGCAAGGAAGTCAGCATGGAGCAGGAGTACGAGGACGATCCGCCCAAGCACTACGCCGACCACAGCACGCCCGGCGCCGACCACCTCACCCAGCAGAGCGAGCTGGAGCAGGCGCTCGACACAGCCATCGCCGCCCTGCCCGAGAAGCAGCGCATCGCCGTCGTCATGCGCCGCCATCAGGACCTGCCATACGAGGACATTTGCGCCGTCCTGAAAATGTCCCTCCCCGCCGTCAAGAGCCTCCTCTTCCGCGCCCGCACCGAACTGAGAAAGCAGCTCGCCGCGCATCTGGGCGAGGATGTTGATTGAGGCGGCAGCTTCAATTCAACAATCAGCAATAATTACTCTCAGACGTTCACCTCCACGCCACCCCCTCCACCAAGCCGTTCCACGCATGCGCCTTCTCATGCGTCAGCGTGGTGAACTCTGCGCCTTGGTCCGTGAGCTGGGCCATCGTCCAGCCGGTGGTGCTGGCGGTGGGATTGGAGACGTAGGAGGTGGCGGGGGTGTTGAGGATGTGGATGCCGCGATGCTGGAAGTGATCCCGATGATGGATGTGGCCGTGAATGTACGCCTTCACCTGGGGGCGTGCGACGAGGAGGTCCCACAGGGGCGCGGAATCCTCCAGACCGCCGGGAAAGTGCTGCTCCTCGCCGCCGAGGCGGGGATTGTGATGGGCGAAGATGAGGGCGGGCTTGCCAGGGTGAGCATCGAGCTTCCGGCCCAGCCAGTCGAGCTGCTCGGGGCCAAGCAGGCCCTGCGCGACGACGCGGGGGCCCTGGGTTTTGAGCGAGTCGAGCAGGAAGAGATTCGCCTTGGGCAGGGTGACGACGCCGACATGGCGCGACACCACGGGCGGGTCCGCCGCTTTCCCGGCCTGCAGCACCTGATAAAACACCTCGCGGTCATCGTGATTGCCCAGGGTGAGATGCACGGGCATGCCAGCCTCCCGCAGCGGGGCGATGAGCCGCGCGAAGTGCTCGTAGTCTCCGGGCCGGCCGTTGCTCAAGGCGAGGTCGCCATTGATGACGACGGCAGCGGGCCGCCTCTCCTGCGCGACCAGCCAGGCCACCGTCTCCCGCAGGTGCGTGGGGATGGGAGCACTGGCCGTATGCCCGGCGGCGATGTGCGTGTCATTGAGAATGGCGATCCGGTCCGCATCCACCCGCTCCGCCGCTGCCTCCGCGAGTGCCGGAGCACAGACCACCGCGCCACCAAGCTGGGTGAGGAACGTGCGCCGGGATGCGCTGGAGAGATGAATGGGCATGGTAGGAGGGAGAGTACGGCAAATGGGAAGCGGTGGCGATCGTAAAATAGCACCGACGAAACCGACGAAACCCGTTTCGTCGGTTTCGTCGGTGCGTTTTGAGGGGGAGAAATATTTTTTTGCCGTGGCGGGAAGTCGGGAGGTTTGCCCAAAGCTGTCTTGTTGCTGCGCATCGCCCACAATTCACGGTGGTCTCCCACGGCTTGCATCCCAGGCTGCTTTGGAATGCTCTAGCAGTGCAGGCCGGATGCATTACCCTCCGCCCATGATCTGGGAGAAACTGAAGGCGCTGTTTGGAGGAGAGACGCAGGAGGCGGTGGTGTTCCAGGAGGAATGGATCGCTCTACTGACGCAGAATGTACCGCTGTATGAGCGGCTGCCGGAGGAGCTGCGGCTGCGGCTTCACGAGAGGATCGCTCAGTTCATCTCGACGATCCGTTTTGAAGGCTGTGGCGGGCTGGAGCTGACGGAGGCCATGATCCTCACCGTGGCCGCCCAGGCCTGCCTGCTGGTGGTACAGCGCCAGGGGAGACCCTACCCGAAGCTGAGTGCGGTGTACCTCTACCCCACCACCTTCAGCTCCGTGAGCAAGCGCATGGATGCGCACGGCATCGTCAGCGAGGGCGAGGTGCGCCGGCTGGGGGAATCCTCCCACTGGGGCACGGTGGTGCTGGCCTGGGACTCTGTGACCCATGGGGCACGCCACATGGAGGATGGGGACAACGTGACCTTCCATGAATTTGCCCATCAGCTCGACCACGAGGACGGCCCGACCGACGGTGCCCCTGCCCTGCCCAGCAGCGGGGCCTACCGCAGGTGGTCTCACGTATTCCATGACAACTACGCCGACTTCCTCCAACGCACGGAGGAAGGCAAGAAGACGGTGCTGGATGCCTACGGCGCGACCAACCCCGCCGAGTTCTTCGCCGTGGCCACGGAGACCTTCTTCGAGAAACCACAGAAGCTGTACGAGAAGCGACCGGACATGTACACGGAGCTGATGAACTACTACCACCTGGATCCACGGGAGTGGCTGGGGTAAGAGCTGATTCTTCCCCCCCTTCCACAGCTTCTGACCAAACCATGGTGGAATGGCAAAGGGAGGAACCAAGAATGGAAAATGGCCATTGGACGGTTACTCAATAGCATCGAGTGGTATTTGATTGCACCCTCTCTATGAAGGCATTCGGCATGGTCTTGGATCAATCCACACGCGAATCCCTCCTGAAAAATTTTTCACACCCTCAAAACACACCGACGAAACCGACGAAACCCCCATCCCACCTCATCCTGGATGGCTGAAAAAATATTCTCCCCTGCAAAACGCACCGACGAAACCGACGAAACCGACGAAACCGACGAAACCTCCCCAAAACGGGCTGGGGTTTGAGGCCCCCGGCGTGAGCGGTCACTCCACCGTTCCCCTGCTCGCCTCTCCTTGCAACACCACGCATCGCAGTTGCGCAGTTGCCGTTTCCCACCCACATCTACCGGCACCAGGGGCGCTACCACGACCGTGGCACCTGCCCCACCCAACCCACCGCAGTCACCATGAAACGCTCCTCTTTATCCTTTGCCCTCTCCACCGCGCTGCTGCTCCTGATGACCAGCTGCGAGAGCAGCACCAAAACCGACGCCTCCAAGAAAGCCGCTGAGACCCCGGCTGCGGCTGGCACAGCAAGTTCAAGTCCGGTGGTCACCAGGCCCAGCGGGCTGCGCTACCAGGTGCTGGCTTCCGGGCCTGCGGGCGAGGTTTCCCCCACGCTCAATGACTCGGTCACGGTACACTACAAGGGCACGCTGACCAATGGCACCGTGTTTGACAGCTCCTACGAGCGCGGTGCCCCCGCCACCTTTGGCGTCAGCCAGGTGATCCCCGGCTGGACGGAGGCGCTGCAGCTCATGAAACCCGGCGACCAATGGCTGATCTACCTCCCTGCCAGCATCGCCTACGGCGCGCTGGCCACGGGCATGATCCCCGCCAACAGCGATCTCATTTTCCAGGTACACCTGCTCCAGGTGGTTGGCGCGCAGTGAGGGCCAGGCGGCCTCGTTGCGCCCGCATTTTTCCCTACGTCACTGTACGGCTTGAAGAACGACGACCAGCCGCCTAAAGTGCATGCCATGATCAGCGCCGAAGAACTGGTGGGCGACGAGTGGGCCGAATGGTATCGGCTGACTCCGGCTCAGCGCTGGGCGGAGACAACGCGTTTGTGGCAGACATATCTCGCACTAGGAGGCACCCTTGATCCCGAACCCGATACGCAAAGTCCTTTCTTCGATGCGCGAGCACCACGTCCAGTGCCTGCTGAAGGCTCTCGCGGCCTTGGATGCTGAAGTCATCGCCGTGCCCCCATTCCAGCTTCAGCATCTTGACGCAGGACATGCCGTGCAGTTTCGCTGCCGCCATCCCGATGCGGCCAGCATGCGGGTTGACGTCATGTCCCGCATGCGCGGCGTGGCTGATTTCAATACACTGTGGGAACGGCGCACCACTTTGGAAATGGACGATGGTACACTGTGCGACCTGCTTTCATTACCCGATCTCGTCCGGGCAAAAAAAACCCAACGTGACAAGGACTGGCCCATGATTCGTCGTTTGGTGGAGGCAAACTACTTTGCCAATGAAGCCACTCCGTCCCCTGAACAACTCACTTTCTGGTTTCAAGAACTCCGCACTGCCACATTGCTGCACGATCTTGCTCAAGCGCACCCGGCTCTCGCCAACGCTGCCACGGTCTCGCGTTCATTGATCCATCACGCCCTTGCAGGGGATGATCAGGCTCTAGCAAATGCGCTGGGAGATGAAGAACGTCATGAACGACTTCAAGACCAAGCTTACTGGCAACCCTTGAAGAAAGAGCTTGAGCGGCTGCGTCGGGAGCAGTGAGGCCGCCGCCTCACTTCCCTTCCCACAGCCTCACCGAATCAATCTGGCAGGTGCCGAAATCGACGGCTTTGAAGTCGATCTGCGCCTGACCGGTCATGTCGATGTTCTTGCTTTCAAAGACATGCTTCTTGCCGTCGATCTTGAGCAGGATCGTGCCTTTCTTCAGCTCGATGACCACGTCATGCCACTGGTTCAGCGCAAAGAGCGGCTCCTCCACAGAGAGGGTCTCAACATTCTTTTTGATTGTCAGCGTCGTGGCCTTTTCGCTGAAGCTCAGGGTGTGAATGTGGTGGCCGAGGTCAAAGAGCGGAAAGCCTTTCTGGTAGGTCGTGGCATCGTAGCGCACGCGCATGGCGCAGACGAAATTTTCCGGCACCTTGCGCAGCCAGATTACGGGCTTGTATCCCGCATGGGAGGGATCATCGCTCGCTTTCTTTTTGTCCTGAAATTCCTTGGATGACGGGCTGCCGGTGAGCACGCCGTCCTTGACCGCCCATGTGGTGCTCTGCCGCACCTCCCAGAACTCCGTGTTCAGCGCGCCGTCGAAGTTGTCGGAATACACCAGCTTCAAACTCTGAAACAGCTCCGGCTGGTAGTCGGCATCGCCTGTCTGCGCATGAGACGGCAGGACAGTGCAGGTGAAGGCAAAACACAGGGCGGCGAGACGGAGGGGCTTGGTCATGAGAGCGCTGAAACGCGGCAACAGCGCGGAGTTTTCGCCTAAGTTGACCCGTTGCGTCGCAACGGGTCAGGAAGACGACTCAGGCAGAACTCCAGTTGCGGTGCAACGGGACTACTCTATGCCTGCACACGCCCATGTCCCTGACCACCCGCCCACCGCGCTCTCTGCCCGACCTCTCCGCCGAGGAGCTGGGCACATGGCTGGCAGCGCAGGGATTCAAAGCCACCCACGCGCCGCGCGTGCTGCGCAATCTCCTCGAAGTCCACGGTGGTCCAAGCAAGGAGCACCCCGGCATGCGGCTGCCAGCGGAGCTTTCTCAGCAACTGCACACCGCGTTTCCCACCGCCGCCGCCAGCCTCGCCATGCGGCAGGTGTCTGAGGATGGCACCGCAAAGCTGCTGCTGCGCCTGCAGGACGGGCGCACGGTGGAGTCCGTGCTGATGCCGGACTTCCACCCCGAGCGCGCAGCGGGCTGCATTTCCAGCCAGGTGGGCTGCGCCATGGGCTGTGATTTCTGCGCCACCACGCAGACCGGCTTTGAGCGCAACCTCACCTCCGGCGAGATCGTGGAGCAGTTCATCCACCTGCGGCGAGAGGCACGCGCCGCCGGGCGCACGCTGCGCACCATCGTCTTCATGGGCATGGGCGAGCCGATGCTGAATCTCAAAAACGTGCTCGCCGCTGTGCAGCGCATCGCCGCGCCCACACTCGGCGCGTTTGGCTGGCGGCAGATCACCATCTCCACCGTGGGCATCGTGCCCGGCATTGATGAACTGCGCGAGGCGGATCTCGGTGTGCATCTCGCCTTGTCCCTGCACGCGCCGGATGACGCCACCCGCGCCGATCTGCTACCCATGGGAAAACGCTTTGATGTGCAGGACGTGCTCGCCGCGGTGGACCGCTACCAGGCCAGCAGCGGCCGCATCACCACCATCCAGTACTGCCTGCTCGATGGCGTGAACGATTCCCTCGCGCAGGCCCGCGATCTGTCGCGTCTTCTGGAAGGACGACGCATGCATGTGAACCTGCTGCGCTACAATGCCACCGGCCTCAGCCTGCGTGGCCGCACCTACGCCCCGAGCAGCCTGGAGCAAACCGAGGCCTTCCTAGCGGAGCTGCGCGCCCACGGCACCGTGGCCCATCTGCGCCGTGCGCGTGGCCCGGACATTGATGCTGCCTGCGGGCAGTTGCGGAAGCGTGAGGCGGCTGTTTCAGCCGCGCAATGAACTGCAAACCCATGAACCCCGTGCAAGGCTACCATCTCATCACGCCCGCTGATCTCACCTGGCGTTTGTCGAATCTCATGCGCATCCCGAACGCGGACTTTCTGGAGCGCACCGGCAGCGAAAACATGGGCGCACGCCTCTGGCGCATGCCGCCCATGAGCGCGAACACCCTGCACAAGCACCTGCGCGCCGAGGAGTTTTATTTTGTGCTCGAAGGCACCGGACGTCTGCGTGTGGGCGAGGAAACACTCACCGTGCCCAAGCATGGCGGCGTCCTCGTCGGGCCGGATCAACTGCGGCAGGTGTTTAACGACACCCCAGAGGAAGTGCTCTGGCTCATCATCGGCGCGCCCGAGGAAACCGAATTCCTCCCCAGCGCCACGACCAAGCCCGACATGTCGCTCATTTATCCGACGGACCCCACGCAACTGCCAAAGGAACTCGATGGCGTGAACTGGCCACCGAAAAGCTGAGAGCTTGTCGCTGCGTTCGCCGGAGCACGAAGCACCCGCGCATCTATCGAATCTCAAAACTCATTGGCGAATGCGAGCCTAGCATCGTTGTGAGTGGTCTTGGTTTTCGTCTCGCGGGGCGCGAAACATCAGCGTCTAAAATGGGCCCCGGAAAATAAGATGGCGCTCGTTTTCATGCGCATCTTGCCGCCTAACGATCCAAGCTCAGCGACGCGGGAACTCCTGGATGACGAGCGTAAAGGCAGGTCGTTTCTTCAGGCATAGTGCGAGAAGTGGACGAACGTTTAGGCTCTGACACGGGAGCACTTTTATTCGGGTGATAAATCGCAGATGATTTGGTACGCTGAACGCTCAAGGCATTGTCCGATGGAAAGCTCTTGGGGGTACGTCTCTTTGGCTATTTGCTCGGTGAGACCATCGACACCGCGAATCAGAGGCATTAAGTAGTCAGTCTTAATGGCATAGTTGACATTTTGGGGTATCGACCCAGTGGCGAGTACTACGGCGGAGTCGTTGAGACGGGCGTTCACCACTCCCACGACTGAGCGGCCAGTACTCAGAAGTGGACCACCCGAGTTACCTGGCTGAATGGCCGCGTCAATTTGGTAGTGTCGAACGTCATCATGTGCGCCCTTCATTCCACTGATCACCCCGCGTGTAAGCTTGAGGCTAGTCCCCTGCATGTCAGGGTTAGGGAACCCGCCAACCGTTATCTCATCGCCCAGTCTTACAGCATCGGTTTCACCTACTTTAAGTGGAAGCGTTGCGCCATCGACCTTGATCACGGCAAGGTCATTCTGCTGATCGATTGCGACCAGCTTCGCTGCAACGAGCTTGTCCCCAAGACGCACCGAGATTTTTTGAGCTCCGTCAACAACATGTGCATTGGTAACAACATGCCCAATGCTCGTAACAGCAAATCCAGAGCCGCTCGATGAAAGAATCTCCTTGGTGAGCTTTGGCGTGCGTCCTTTTTCAGAGGGAGACAATCGGTATTCCCAAATAGCAACCGCATCGTCTAAAGAAGATGCAAAACTGCGCACCGTTCGTTCATATCCTTTTCCATCTGTATAGGTGTATGATCCAGCCCAGTAAATATCCCCTCGGTATAATTCATTATCAGCAACGTCATGCTTAAAATCTCCCCAGATCATCATGAACTCGTTTGAGTAGTACGGGTTGTTTGTTGGCAGCTCATTGACAAGCATGCCATCATCCAAGACTTGAATCACCTTGAACGGGATGCTCGGAAACGAGTTGCTCAAAACACGATTAGCAAGAACACAATACCGTTTGTCTGCCTTACTGAGCAGTTTTTCATTGAAACTCATGTGAGTTCCATTTTTCAAAATCACAGTGACCTCTGGCGGGCGATATGAAATGAGCTGCCCCTGGAATGTCTTTGTACCATCGGTGCTTTTCCACTCGCGTGCATTTAGGCCATGAACAACACTGAGAAAAAGTGTGGCTAAAATCAAACGCATGGCTGCGGGAATCATATTTGTCTAGGCTTAAGAGATTCAAGACGTGAAGTTCATATGGCGCGGATTTGCCGCGCACAAAAATACTGAATATTCTTAACAATCACTTATGTAGCAGCACACTTTTTACATGTCAATGATTCCCAATCTCGACCCGACCACTCAACTCGGACTCACTACATTCCTACATTCGACAACAGCGGAAATGCATGCTAAACACCATGCCCCATGTCAGCCCCCACCAACCGTCTCGACGCCCGTTTTGCCCAGCTTCGCACGCAGAAGAAGAAGGCATTCGTAGCCTATGTCTGCGCCGGAGATCCCACGCTGGATGCCACCATCGACATCGTCCTGGCCCTGGAGCGTGCGGGGGCGGATGTCGTGGAGCTGGGCGTGCCCTTCTCTGACCCTCTGGCGGATGGCGTGGTCAATCAACTGGCGGCGGACCGTGCGCTGAAGGCCGGAGCCAGCACGCCGAAGGTGCTGGAGATGATCCAGAAGCTGCGCACGCAGTCCCAGGTGCCGCTAGTGCTCTTCACCTACCTCAATCCCGTCTATACCTACGGCTACGAGCGCTTCCACATCGACGCCGCTGCCGCCGGAGCCGATGGCGTGCTGGTGCTGGACCTCCCGCCGGATGAAGTCGCGCAGAATGCGGAACTCAAGCCGACGCCGGAGCTGCGCCACATCCAGCTCATCGCCCCGACATCCTCGACCGAACGCATCACCAGCATCGCCAAGAGCGCGGAAGGTTTTGTTTATTACGTGAGCCGCCTCGGCGTCACCGGCGCGCAGGTAGAGGTCGCCTCGGGCATCGCCGAGCAGGTGGCCATCATCCAGGCCGCCACGGACGTGCCGGTGTGCGTGGGCTTTGGTGTCTCCAATCCCGCCCAGGCCGCCGAGATCGCCAGCAAAGCCGATGGCGTCGTGGTCGGCAGCGCCATCGTCAAGTTGATTGAACAAAACGGCACCAGCCCCGATTGCGCCGCGAAGGTGGAAGCCTTCGTGAAGCCGCTCGTGGACGCCGTGAAGGCGCTGTAGCCTACGCCTGCCAAAGGACGGTCGGCTGAAGCAAAAAGACGCCGGCTGGTAGAGTAGGCAACTTGTAACCGGTGCCCCTCTCGAACTCGACATTCGAATAACGGTTGCAAAGTTCACCTTGAGACCCCACCTGCCTATGACTTACTGTGGTCACTATGTCAGCCGAACTCGAGAAGAGATTCTATGCCGCATTTGATCCCGAGGTTCCTTCGCCTGGGGTGCTGAGTGATATCTATGTGGATCTTGATGACGCTCGCGGCGGACACATCACCGCCAGCATCGCCAGAGCGCTCTCCAAAGCCGGCCCTGCGCGGCCTGTGTGCAAACTGCTAAGCGGCCACAAAGGCAGCGGCAAGACGGTCGAACTCATGCACCTGAAGCAGGAGCTGGAAAAGAACGGCGAATTCACCGTCATTCACTGGCTGGCTGATGAAACCATCGACCTCATGGCCGTCGATTTCCCCGATCTGCTGCTCGGACTCGTGGCCAAGATCGCCAAAGACCTCTCCGACCGCTTTGGGATCAAGTTGAAACCCGGCTATTTCGCCACCCTGCCAGAACGCCTTAAAGGCTTTCTTGGCTCTGAGGTGACCATCACCGAGGCGGAATTCGAAACCGGCTTCGCCAAGATCACGGCTGATTTGAAGCAGAGTCCGAGCGTCCGCGCCAAAGTTCGCGCCGCGCTGGACCCCGAGTCCCAGACGCTGCTCGATGAGGCCAATAAAATCCTTCAGCAGGCCAAGCAGGCGCTGAAAGACAAGGGCGTCTCCGACAACATCGTTCTCCTTGTTGATGACCTCGATAAAGGCGGCTGGGAGAAGCATCCCACCGCCAACATGACCATGGGCCAGTTTCTCTTTGTGAACCGCTACGCCCAGCTCAGCGGCCTCGTGAGCCACGTCATTTACACGCTCCCCTTGGAACTCGCCTACGGGGGCATTGCCGGCACTTTGCAGTCACGCTACGGCCAGATACCCGTCATTCCCATGGTGGAGGTGCGGAAGCGTCCGCCGGACTCGTCCGTCCACGAGCTGGGCATCGAGCGCATGCGCACCGTCATCCTGCGCCGTCTCGCCACCGTCGGGATCACTGACCCGGCGGAGGCTTTTGCTGACGACACCATGGACCTGATTATCCGTGCCTCGGGGGGCGAACCCCGCCAGCTCATGCACCTGGTCAGTGACGCGCTGCTGCACGGGTCCCTTCCCATCCAGAAAGCCGCCGCCGAACGTGCCATCACGCTCGCCACCCGCACGCTGCGCCGTACGATGACCCAAGAGGACTGGAAGATTGTCCGCGACGTCGCCACGAATGGAATCCTCCCGGTCGATGAGGCGACCGAGGCCCGTGTGCGGAGCCTGCTTTTCAACCGCCAGGTGCTCCAGTATTGCAACGGTGAGGAATGGTTCGCCCCCAGCCCGCTGCTCGGAGACCCGCCAGCCTCGCTGTGATCTTCCGGCCATGCCCGATCTGACTACCAGCTTTGCCAGCGAGATCGCGGCCCTGCGTCGGCTTGTGCATCTGAGTTCCGGCACTCCCGCCTTTGCCTTTGCCTTGTGCAATCTGCCCGCCGTCCGGCAGGAGGTTCTCGCCCAGTTCAGCAGCCCTGAAGTTGCGGTGGCAGACTTGCCAGCAGGCACCGTGGACCCCGTCGCCACAGCGAGGGCGCTCATTCCAGAGGCGCACTGCGGGGCTGTATTCGTCACGGGCATCGAGACCTTGCTCTCGGCTGCCCATCCTGACTCCGCAGGCCACATCGCCCGCCTCAATCGCAGCCGTGAGCGCTGGAGGCATAGTTTCCCCTCCCAGCTCCTCGTCTTCTGGTTGTCCGAGCAGGCCTTGCTCCGCATCCTGCGTGAGGCACCCGATTTTCGGGCCTGGGTCAGTCATGAGCTGGACTTCATCGAGCCGCTGGTGGCACCTGCTCCCGCAGAGCACCGCACGGCGCCCGTCTCTGCTGAGGCCGCGCGCCGTGCTGCCGCCCTCACAGCCCGGCTGGCTGGGGGGGAGGATCTGCCTCCCATGCAACGTCTCAGTCTCATCCGCGAACTGCTGCGCCTCGGCCCAGCGAGTCAAGAGGCTGCCGCCCTGGCTGAAGAAGGGATCCAGCAGTCCCTCCACCACCTCCGCCAACGTGCGATCGCTTCTGGCGATCATCACGCCCAACGCGATTTGGAAATCGCTCTCGATGACGTGGCAGCCTCTTATTTGGAACTCGGCCACAGCCATGCGGCCCTACGCCACTACGAGGAATCGCACGCCATTGCCGAACGCCTCGCCGCCAGCGACCCCGCCAATGCCGCGTGGCAGCGCGACCTCTCCGTCTCGCTGGAGAAACTCGGTAACCTCGCCGTGGCTCAGGGCGATCTGGCCGGGGCCTTGCGCTCTTTCTCCGAGAGCAAGTCCATCCGAGAACGCCTCGCCGCCAGCGACCCCGCCAATGCCGAGTGGCAGCGCGACCTCTCCGTTTCGCTCAACAAACTCGGCGAACTCGCCGTGGCTCAGGGCGATCTGGCCGGGGCCTTGCGCTCTTTCTCCGAGAGCAAGTCCATCGCTGAACGCCTCGCCGCCAGCGACCCCGCCAATGCCGCGTGGCAGCGTGACCTAAGCTACAGTTGCTGGCTTATCGCCGCGAAGGTCCATGAACCTCAACAACGCTGGGCAGAGGCCCTGGCACTGATGGAGCAGAGCCTTGCCATCGACGAACATCTGGCCGCCACTGATCCCACCAACGTGATGTGGCAGAAGGATGTGCAGGTGAGCCGGGCGCAGGTGGCGCGGCTGCGGGCAAAGTAGTCAGCCATGGCACCCGATGCGGCGCTGGAAAGCAAGACCAAAACACGGGGTTGCGCAGGCCTGCGGCTGATTGCGTCAGCGCTACCGGACTTCCTTGACCGCCCCCTTGCCCTCGCTTTCACTCCCCACCCCATGCTATTAAACTTCACCAAAATGAACGGTGCCGGCAATGACTTCGTCATGCTGGACAATCGCGACCTCAGCCTCGCGCTGACCAAGGAGCAGATCGAAAAGCTCTGCGACCGCCATCGCGGCATCGGGGCCGATGGCCTGCTCTGCGTGGAGCCCGCCACGGCGGATGGCGACTTCAAGATGCGCTACTACAACGCCGACGGCGGCGAGGCCGAGATGTGCGGCAATGGCGCGCGCTGCTTTGGCCGCTTTGTGAATCATCTGCATGGCGACACGCTCACCAAGATCCGCTTTGAGACCCTCGCCGGCATCATCTCCGCCGAATTCGAAGGCGGTCATGTGCGCATCAACATGAGCGCCCCGCACAACCTCAAGCTCTCCCAGCACCTCGAAGTGGCCGGGGCAGGACTGACCGTACACAGCGTGAACACCGGCGTGCCGCACGCCGTGGTGATGGTGGATGATCTGGAAGCCGTGCCCGTGCGCGAGTGGGGGGCATGCCTGCGCTTCCACGAAGCCTTCAAGCCGAAAGGCACCAATGCAAACTTCGCCAAAGTCCTCGCCCCCGGCAGCATCGCCATCCGCACCTACGAGCGCGGCGTGGAGGATGAAACCCTTGCCTGCGGCACCGGCATGGTCGCCTGCGCGCTGATTTATCACGAACTCACCGGAGAACCCAGCCCCATCAGCGTCCTCGTCAAAGGCGGCGACACCCTGAAGGTGGGCTTCGAAGAACCGCACAAGAGCGAGTACGCGAATGTGACGCTGTTTGGCCCGGCGGACTTTGTGTTTACGGGGAGCGTCTCGATTTAGCGGGAGCCTTCCGGAATGGAAGAACTGTAAACTAAGAAAGGCGGAATGGAAAATGGAAGGGCGCTGGACCAAACTGGACTGGGCAAATGCGATGGAGGAGCGCTTCATAGAATTTGCGGCGCGGACTGGCGAGGTCGTCAACGCTCTGCCGGACACCCGCTTAGGCCGTCATATCGCAGGTCAGCTTGTCCGTTCCGGCACCGCCCCCGCATCGAATTATGCCGAGGCCTGTGCCGCCGAGAGCCGGGCAGATTTCGTTCATAAACTGGGCATCGTGCTCAAAGAACTCCGCGAAACCCGCGTCTGGCTCAAACTTGCCATTCGCAGCAAATGCCTGCCCGCGACGCGACTTGATCCCTTGATCGTTGAGTGCAGCGAGTTAATGAACATTGTCGGCAAATCCATCGTGACTGCCAAAACCACCGAATCCCCGAAAAAGCGTCGTTAAGTTCTGGCTCCTTCCATTTTCCATTCTTAGTTCCACCATTCTCAGTTCTTCCATCCTTTTATGTTCGCCGGAACCCACACCGCCATCGTCACCCCTTTTCGCAACGGCCAAATCGACGAGGCCGCGCTCAAATCGATCATCGACTTCCAGTTCGACAACGGCGTGACGGGTGTTGTGCCCTGCGGCACCACAGGGGAATCGCCCACGCTGGACTATGACGAGCATGAGCAGGTGGTGAAGCTAACGGTCGAATTCGCCAAAGGTCGCGGCATCGTCATGGCGGGGACGGGATCGAACTCCACCCGCGAGGCCATCGAACTCACTCAGGAAGCCGAAGCCGCCGGTGCCACCGCCTCCCTGCAGGTCGCGCCTTACTACAACAAGCCGACGCCCGAAGGCCTGTACCAGCATTTCAAAGCCATCGCCGACAACACCAATCTCCCGCTCATGCTTTACAGCATCCCCGGACGCTGCGGCATTGAGATCGGTCTGGATGTCCTTGTCCGTCTCGCGGAAAACTGCCCCAACATCCGCTCCATCAAGGAAGCCGGGGGCAATCCCGAGCGCGTCAGCCAGATGAAGCAGATCCTGCCGGCAGACTTTGAAATCATGTCCGGCGACGACGGCCTCACCCTGCCCTTCATGTCCGTGGGTGGCGTCGGCATCGTCAGCGTGGCCTCCAATCTCATTCCAAAGCCCATCAGCGAGATGGTGCAGCTCGCGCTCAAAGGCGACTACGCCTCCGCGCTGCAGATCCACACGAAGTACTACCCGCTCTTCGCTGCGTTCCTGAAGCTCTCCACGAATCCCATCCCGATCAAAACCGCCATGGCCCTTGCCGGTCACTGCACGGACGAGCTGCGCCTGCCGCTCGTCGGCATGGAGCCGGAGAAAATCGCCGAGCTGACCGCCACGATGAAGAAGCTGGGAATCATCGGCTAGCAAGCATCTTCAAATATCACCCTGCCCAGCAGGACTCCACGGCTTTCCTTTTCGCCCTGCATGTCAGTCCTGCAGGCGCTGAAGTAAGCACGAGAGGAAGAGTGTGCGTCGCCCCGCCCAAGGACCAGTTGCGCCGCAACTGGACAGCTTCATCACGCCTTCACGCCCTTAACCACTTCCCCCGCCACGTCCGTCAGCCGGAAATCGCGCCCGGCATAGCGATAGGTCAGTTTTAAATGATCCAAGCCCAGCAGGCTCAGGATCGTGGCATGCAGATCGTGAATATGCACTTTGTCCACTGCGGCGTAGTAGCCGTAGTCATCCGTCGCGCCATAGGCCGTGCCTGGTTTGCAGCCCCCGCCAGCCAGCCACATGGTGAAGCCGTGCGGATTGTGGTCCCGGCCATCACTGCCCTGCGCCACCGGCGTACGGCCAAACTCACCGCCCCAGACCACCAGCGTGTCCTCCAGCAGGCCGCGTGATTTGAGATCCGCCAGCAGTCCGGCGATGGGTTTATCGACCTCGGCGGCGTTCTTCGTGTGCCCCTTGAGCAGATCGCTGTGCTGGTCCCACTGCACGAAGCTGTCGCTGTGCGTGACCTGCACAAACCGCACGCCGCTTTCAGCAAAGCGCCGCGCCATGAGGCACTGCCTTCCGAAATTCGCCGTCACCGGATCATCCAGGCCGTACATTTTGCGCGTGGCCTCAGTCTCGCCCGAGATGTCCTGCAAGTCCGGCAGCGTCGATTGCATGCGGTAGGCCAGCTCAAAGGAATTGATGCGCGCCTCCAGCGCTGCATTCGCCCCGGCCGTGGCCAGATGTGACTGATTCATCTGCGACACCAGATCCAGTTGCGCACGCTGCATCTCCGGTGTGAGCATCTTGTTGTGAATGTGCTGCACCACCGCCCGCTCCGCAGGGACACTGGCATTCCCCAGCGGCGAGCCTTGGCAGTACGCAGGCAGGAAGGCGGAACTCCAGTTGCTCACGCCGCCATGCGCCAGCGTGGGGCAGATCGTCACAAAGGCCGGCAGATCCGAATTTTCCGTCCCCAGGCCGTAGCTGACCCACGAGCCAAGACTCGGGCGCACAAACGTGTCGCTGCCCGTGTGCAGCTTCAGCAAGGCCCCGCCGTGCGCCGGGTTCGTGCCATGCATGGAGCGGATGATGCACAGATCATCCACATGCTTCGCCACATGCGGAAAGAGATCACTCACCGGCAGGCCGCTCTGGCCGTACTGCCGGAACTTCCAGGGCGACTTTAGCAGATTGCCCGTCTCGGCAAATTTCACCCGTGGCAGCGCAAACGGCGGCGGCTTGCCATGGTCGCGCTCCAGCATCGGCTTCGGATCAAACGTATCCACCTGCGAAGGCCCGCCCTTCATCAGCAGAAAAATCACCCGCTTCGCCTTCGCCGGAAAATGCGGCTGCTTCGGTGCCAGCGGATCAATCACCGCCGCCTTGGCAGATTCCAGCCCCAGCACCCCCTGCAACGCCAGATAGCCAAATCCCGCGCAGGAGCTGCGCAGCATCTCACGGCGGCTGAACGGCGGAAGAGGGGGCATAGTTCTCACACAGCAACATACGGGCCGGGTCCGCTGACTCTTACTCCGTGTATTGTAGTCCCTGCTTTAGCCGGTTCTGGTCGAGCGTCCCTGCCATCCAGAATCGGCTGAAGCCGGGCCTGCAATACGAAATCCTACTCACACCCTCCCAGTCGCCGGCGTCCGGCGCTGGTCATCATCGCGGAAGTACTTCTCCATGCGCTCACGCAGGTCGGCGTAGAAGTTGCGGGACATCTCCTCGATCGCATCAGCCGTGTGGCTGACACCGCTCTTGGCGGCCAGTTCACGGGCGAGGCGGCTGCGCTCTTCAAACTCGCGCTCCAGGTCCATGAGATAAACCAGGAACTCCTTGGCTGAGCGCGCGCCGTCCACGCCGGTGACCAGCGCGCGTTCGAGCGTCTTGTTCCGCGTGAGGTTCAGCATCTTGCTCTCTCCCAGCTCCTTCATCTGCAGACTGAAGCC
>NCCR01000045.1:53135-65884 GCA_002279765.1 Verrucomicrobia bacterium 12-59-8
GAAGGCTTTGCGTTCGCCATCATAGTGCATCTCCTCACGGTCCAGCAGCGTGTCATAGGGGCCGGGCTTGGAAAAGAATTTCATGATGAGCGGGATCGTGTCCACCAGCATGAAAAGCAGCGTCAGCACCAGATATGCGACGAGCGCAAACGTCCCGCCCTGCGCGCCTTGCTCAAACAGCTCATGCAATGCCAGCGTCTGCGTGAGGAGATCGCGGCGCGGCTCCGCACGAATGCCGGAGATACGCGTATCTTCATCTTTGATGAGCTGCGTGATCTCGGTATGCAGATTCTTCTGCTGGAGCAGCAGCGCGTCGATCTGCGTCTTCAGCGTCTCGCGGATGGCGTTCTGCTGGGACACAAACTGGTCCGCCTGCTCCGTCTGCACCTTCTGCTTCAGCGCGGCCACGCGGGCCTGTTCCGCCTTGTTGAGCGCCGCGATCTCGGCAGCCCTGGCATCGAGCGCGGAGTTCACACCGTCTTCGGCGGCTTTGATTTCAGCCACGAGCGCGGTGCGGTTCTTCGTCATTGTACCCAGCACGCCGCTGAGGCGGGCGGACTCCGCACGTCGCCAGGTGAGCTGGTCTTCCTGAATGCTCTTTGCTCGCGGCCCGAGGCCGGTGATGCCGCTGCGCTGACCGTTGAGCTCGCGCTCGTACTCAGTCTGCCAGTGGTTCAACTCTTCAGCGATCTTTTGGTAATCCTTGCTCAGCGAGGCCATCTCCGTGTCCATCGCTGCGAGGCGGGTGTTGCCCGGAGCCACCGCATCAGCGATCTTGGCTTCGCGGGCGGCTTTGTCCGCCTTCTCATTGTCTGAGAGCGGCCTTTCGATCGGCTTGCCGCTTTCATCCAGGAACTTGGCGTTGAAGGTCGCGTTCCAGTTCTCGCGCTGCGTGGCGATCTCCGCCTCCAGCGGCACGAGGCGCGCCTCCACGGCGACCTTCTGCTGCTTCGAGACTTCACGCGACGCTTCGATCTCACTCTGACGATGTTTTTCAATGACGGAAGTGATGGTGTCCTTGAACAGCAGCAGCGTCAGCGGATGCGAAATCGTGATGCCCATCAGTGCGGCCACCACCATGCGCAGCGAGAACTGCGCGGCCTTGCGGAAGAAGGACTGATAGGCGCGGTACGTCGCCAGCAGCGCACGGTCCACGGTCAGAATGATGAACGACCACACGAGCGACACCGGCGCGATGATGTACCAGTTGTCCGTCAGCGTGCTCAGCGCATAGGCGCAGGCGATGATGGCAAACGTCGAGGGCACCAGCACCGTGGCACCAAAGGCCACGTACTTGCGCCGCTCCCACGCGGGGCAGGCATCGAGGTTGTCGGAGGAGGCTGCGGAGAGCCAGAAAAAGACGCGTTCGATGCGTTGCAGGAGGTTCATGGGCGTGGGGGACTGCCGTTTTCGGAGTGTGCGGGCGGGCGCGGGATTGTCAAACTGCGGGTCTGGATTAATAAGACCCTCCTATGACGCCAGTCCTCGACGATGCATTCATCTGCGATTCCGTTCCTGCGGAAGTCATGGATCAGGCCTGGGCGGCAGGCTGGCGGCATTTTGGCAGGTATTTCTTTCGTTACAGCACCCAGCAGGCCAGCGACAGCAGCCTCCAAACGATAACGCCGCTGCGCATCGACCTTGCATCCTTCACGCCCACCAAAAGCCAGCGCCGCGTCCTGCACAAGAACGCCGCCCTGCGCACCGAGATCGTCCCCGCCGTCATCGACGACGAACTGCGCGCCCTCTTCCAGCGCCACAAGCAGCGCTTCACTCACAACATCCCCGACTCCCTGGAAACCTTCCTCGGCCCGGACCCCGCCCAGGGTCCCTGCCCCTGCCACATGGTGCGCGTGTTTGACGGCCCCCGGCTCATCGCTGCGAGCTTCTTCGACCTCGGCCAGCAGGCAGCCTCCAGCATTTACGGCCTCTTTGAGCCGGAATACTCCAAACGCAGCCTCGGCATCTTCACGATGCTGCTGGAGATCCAGCACTGCCGCACCTCCGGCCTGCGCTGGCTCTACCCCGGCTACGCCACCCGCGAGCCCAGCCTGTACGACTACAAAAAGCAATTCCGCAGCACCGAATATCTCGACTGGACCGCCGCCGGCTGGCTGCCCATCCAAGATGAGTGCCATCCAACGACGAACCCCAACACCTGCATTGCCTGCGCGTCCATCGTGCGGCAGGAGTGAGGCAGTGAACCTTCCCCCCGACCCACGTCCAGCCTCTCCGTCCGTAACCTGGATGACTCCCGCTCAGTGCAAAACAATTGAAGCCGCAGGCACCAACGCGCATCGCCTCGCCTCAGGCCCGGGTGGCTGGGTGGAGAGGCTGGGAGATGACGTGATCCTTTCCTACAAGAACGATGCCGCACGCGATGAACTCGCCGCAGGACTCACCGCCTGGTGTACAAATGCGGGCTGGCAGCCCGTGCGAGTCTTCCACCGCTTCCTGCCGATCAAGAACGCCGACCGCATCTCGCCCGTGCTCCACAGCGGCGATGCCACGCTGCCGTTGACCACGGTGGTTACGGAAGCCGGCATTCGCTACGGGCTCGACATCGGCGCGAGCTACAGTCACGGCCTGTTTTTGGACCAACGGCTGAACCGCGCCAAACTGCACGCGCTGAAACCGAAACGTGTGCTGAACACCTTTGCCTACACCTGCAGCTTCTCGCTGGTGGGCGCGCTCGCGGGTGCTGAGACGCTAAGCGTGGATCTGTCCCGCAAATCGTTGGATCGCGGCAGGCACAATCTCACGCTCAACGGCATCGCGGAAACAAAGCACCGCTTTGTGGTGGATGACGCCGCCGAACTACTGCCGCAACTGTCGGTGCGTGGGGAGCGCTTTGACGCCATCATCCTCGATCCGCCCACCTTTTCCCGCAGCAAGAACGGCCGCCGCTGGCAGGTCGAGGACCACTTTGAAGACCTGCTCAATGCCGCGCTGGAGGTCGCCGCGCAGAAATGCGCCATCCTCCTCTCCACCAACTGCACCAAGCTCGACCACGCCACGCTGGAACGCAGCGCCCGCTGGTGCGCCAAGGGCAAACGCCGCACCGCCGACTATCTCAAGCTCGGCACGCCGGTGGACTTCCCACCCGGCCACGGCTCCAGCACGCTGTGGATGATGCTGCGGTGAGAGCAAGGGATTGACGCGGTTTGCAGCGCCTGCGTATAATCGCAGCCAACTTCAACACGCAAGCATGAAACACCGAACTGCTTTTTGGCTGATGCTGGCCCTGGTTTTGTCCCAGGCCATGGCACCTCTTTCCGGCAACGAGGCCGATGATCAACCACACATGCGCGAAGCCATCGGGCACCTGGAAGCCGCCAGGACCGCCAAGGCTCCCCTCACGAGCCTTAATGCCGCCAGGAAGGAGCTGGTGAGTGCCAAACCGAACAAAAAAGGGCAGCGCAAAGATGCCATCGCCTACGTCGATGAAGCCATCGCCTATGCAACCACGGGCGACAGAGCGAAGATGCAGGAAAAGATCACCAAGGCCATCTCCAATGTGAAGTCCGGTATCGCGCGGTCCAAGTGAGCCGACCCACGACCAGCGCAGCGCCTTCACTCTCGCCCCCATCACTTTCGCGATGGCGTCATTCCCGGAACCGCCAAAAGGATGAAGAGAACACGCTGCATGCAGGTCAGACAGTCCGCGCGAAATACTGCCCGAAATAGCAGAAGGCACCCACGGCCAGATGGCAGCAGCAGATGAGGTAAAACTGCCCCGGCGTATCCGCGCGCCGCACCATGCCACCGCGCCCTAACGTCGTGCCACTGAACAGTCCCAGCGCACCCACGGCGAGCATGAAGAGACCAAAATTCGCGGCCAGTTGCACATTTTCAGGATTTGCCATGAAGTACGATCACCTCAGGCCCCCGGAACTGGCAACCGGAAATGCGGTGAATACAAAACCTCACGCCACCTGTAACGGCGATGCGAGCGTCAGATACTCAGGCCGGTCCGAAGCATCACGATAGGAGTGGCTTTTGATCAGCTGGTCTGCGAATGGCCCAGCGTTCGGCAGCATCAGGAGAAGTGCTCATGATGGCAGCACTGACATCCCCAGCTCTTTATTCACCAGCGGCAGACTGGTCCGCAGGCTTCTCGGCGGGAACGGTGGCTTTGTCAGCAGGCACGGCAGGCTTGGGAGCCGTAAAAAGCACTTTGGGGGCACGCACGCCCGTCCAGCGGTCCGTCTTGGTCTTGAAGGGGCGGGGGGCTCGGTTGCTGACTTTTTGGCTGCGCATGACTTCTGATACTTTTAAAAGGCCCGAATTGCAATGGGTGCTTCAACCCATTGGACCAGCAGGCGTTTCTTGAAGGTCTGCGCGGGCCGTGCTTTGCTCCCCTCATGGCACTCCCCTACCCCACCCTCATTCCCGGACTCCGCAGCCCTTTCGATCAAGTGAACGGTCTGGTCTATTTCGGCCGGATGCTGGACAAGATTCGTCTGATGGCCGCAGGCAAGCTGCCCGCAGACTGGCAGCCCATGCGCGGTGCTGCGAAAGGCAGCTTCGACTGGCGCTGCTGCGAGTTCTTGAAAATCGACTACGCCGCACTCGAAGCTGAAACACTCAAAGGCGACAGCGATGAAAACCTGCTGGCCTGGGCCTATGCGAACGGCCGCCAGCCCACCGAGCAGGAGATCGAAGTCTGGAACGCCTTCATGACCAAACGCGGCTGGCGCGATGCCGGCACGCAGCGCCTCAACGAACGCCTCGAAGAAATTGGCCTGCCACCCGGAACGGTGCAGACCATGTTTGAATACATCGAACTTGATGAAGGCAGGCTGATCCTTGACGCGAAGTAGCTGAGCCGACATTCACTTCGGCTCAGCGTGCGGCTGGTTTAGTTTGGATGAATGAATGCGGCTCAGGCGGCGAATCCGCCGTCGATAGTCAGGCTGGCACCTGTCACAAAGCCCGCTTCAGCGCTGGCGAGGTAGGAGACCATGCCCGCGATCTCTTCGGCATGGGCGTAGCGTGGCAGGGCCATGAGTCCCTTGAGGGTTTCAGCAGAGGGGCCGTCGGCGGGATTCATCTCAGTGTCCACCGGGCCGGGCTGGACATTGTTGATGGTGATGCCGCGCGGGCCAAGGTCACGTGCGAGTCCTTTGACGAGCCCCACGAGCGCGGACTTCGTCATGGCGTACACACCACCACCGGCAAAGGGCATGCGGTCGGCATTGGTGCTGCCGATATTGATGATGCGCCCGCCTTCGCCCATGTGTCGTGCGGCTTCCTGCGCAGCCACGAACACCGCACGTACATTGATCGCCACGGAGCGGTCGAAGTCTGCGAGCGTGAACTGCTCCAGCGGCGCGACAGCCAGGTAGCCTGCGTTGTTGACCAGAATGTCGAGGCCGCCAAAGGTCTTGACCGTTTGCGCGATGGCCTGAACCACGGCGGTGGCAGCGGCGGCATCCGCCTGGATGGCGATAGCCCGGCCTCCTGCCGACTTGATGGACTGAACCACTTCCTCCGCCTTGTTAGCAGAGGCGCTATAGGTGATGGCGACGGCGGCACCTTCTGCCGCGAGGCGATGGGCGATGGCTGCACCAATGCCGCGTGAGCCGCCGGTGATGATCGCTGTTTTACCTGCCAGTTTCGGGGTGTTGATCGTGTTCATGATGTTCTTATCCAGTTTGATTTGTGTTTGTGTTGCGGACACTTCGTCCGGCTGGTTGGAGTGGTAATCCCAGCCGTCGATTCCGCCCAATACCGTGATCCTTGCGCAGCCATGCTTTTTAGGCATGATGGGTTTCCATCCATGGAACTGCGACATCTCAGGTACTTCGTAGCGGTGGCAGAAGTGCTGAACTTCACCAAAGCCGCTGCTCGATTGCGCGTGGCACAGCCCGCCTTGAGCAGGCAAGTGCAGGACCTGGAGGATGAAATCGGCGTCGATCTGCTGAAGCGCAGCCCGCGTGGTGTGACGCTGACAGCGGAAGGAAAACTGTTCCTCGCAGAAACTTTGGAGACGCTGAAGCGCGTCGATGACTCCGTGGAGAAAGTGCGCGCCCTGGCACGCGGCGAGTATGGCGAGCTGCACATCGGCTACGCGCCTTCACCCACCGTGGAAATCCTGCCACCAGCGCTCGCGGCCTTTCGCTATGCCGCGCCGGGCGTGAAGGTGACTCTGCATGATCTCGCCGGAGATGAGCTTTGTGTCGGACTTCACAACGGCTCGCTGGAAATCGCGGTCATGATCGAGCCGAGCGCAGAGTCCGCTGCGGGATTGGAATTTGAGGAGCTGAAACGCTATCCGTTTTATGTGGCCATGGCACCCGGCCATCCGCTGTCAAAGCTGAAGACTGTCACTGTGGAGCGAGTCGCCACGGAGCCGCTGGTGGCGCTGCGCCGGCTGGACTACTCCGAGTACTACCGAATTCTCGATGGCATATTTTCTCCCTTCCAGCTCCGCCCAATCATTGCGGCGGAGTGCGATGGGGCGAGCTCCTTGATCAACGAAATCGCAATGGGCACAGGCGTGGCTGTGGTCAGTGAAATCTTCCAGCGTGCGGCTGGCAAACGCCTCGTTTACCGCCGCCTCTCCAATTCAAATCAAGCCCATCACGTCGGCATCACCCGTTCCAGCAAGGGCGATGTGACACCCGCAGGCGAGAAGTTCTGCGAAATCCTGCGCCAGGTATCGACAGCCTCAGCCGGCAAATCCAAACCGGCTGCGCGGAAGTCATAGAGGCGTCTTCACGCAACGGCGATCACCGCGCTCTGCGCCGTGGGTGGCAACGGATGAAATTCAGCATCGCGGAAGCCTGCCGCTGTGAGCATCTGCTGATACTCTGCGAAGGTGTAGGCATCGCCCTCCGGCGTGGTGCCGAGCATGACGAGGCTGAAGCTTGCAGCAGGTGGCGGGCTGACACGGTCTTCATTCGGCACAAACTCAACGATCACCACTTTCCCACCCGGACGCAGCGCGGCATGCGCACGCTTCAGGAAGCGCGTGCAGTCCTCGATATTGAAGTGATGCAGGAAATTCGGCACCAGCACCGCATCGTAATCACTCCCGAGGTCCACGGTGAAGGCATCACCGGTGATCTTGCTGAAACGGTCCGCGATGCCCGCTGCCCGGGCGTTTTCTTCGGTGACAGCGAGCACGGACTCCCAGTCGAGCGCGACGAGATGCGTGCGCGGATTCTTTTGGGCCACGGCAATGCCATAGGCCCCATGGCTCGCGGAGATGTCGAGCACGCGGGTGTCACGGGATGGGTCAAGCGGCACGAGTTCTGCCATACCTTGGGAGGTAGGGGCCATCATGGGTCCCATAGCACGAGCAAATTCGACCCAGGCCGGATGATCGGGGGCGGTGGTGCCATGCTCCGTCGTGTGCAGACGCCCGCGACGAATGGTGGCCGCGAGATCCGCGAAGGCTTCCGTCAGACCAGGTGCAAACAGAAAATTCACCGAAGCCCCCAGGTAGGCCGGAGACTTTTGATCCAGGAAAACCGCCGACGAGGGCGTGAGCGTGTAGGACTCTCCGTCCTTTTTGAGAAAGCCGAGGATCGTCAGGTTGTCGGCGAGAATGCGGATGCCGCGCTCCGGGCACTGGCAGAGCGTCGCGATCTCGGCGGCAGTCGCTGGAGATCCGCCGAGGGCGGTGAACAGACCCAGCTCAATCCCTGCCTTCAATGCCGCAGATTTCTGGTAGGCATTGATCGTTTCGAAGAAGAGCTGGGGCGAAGGGGCGTCGTCAGTTGCGTTCATGGCGCAGCCAATAGAAGCAAATGCCCCCCCCCAATCAACCGACGATTTTTTTCACAAAGCAAGCCTTCAGACCAATCGCGATCCCGTCCATCTTGCAGGAGATTTCGTGGTCGCCGTCCACCAGACGAATGGGTTTGGACTTGGTGCCCACCTTGAGCACGTCATTGGAGCCCTTGAGCTTCAGATCCTTGATCATGGCCACGATGTCACCGTCCGCCAGCACAGCCCCGTAGGCGTCTTTCACCACGCGCTCCGCATCTGGCTCGTCTGCTGCGGCCTCCTTCGGCCATTCGTGACCGCAGGTCATGCATTCAAAGTGGTCGGCGTGGTCCAAAACATCATTCATCTCGCACATCGGGCAGGCAGGTTGGCTCATAGGCAATGACCAGACACTTCGCGGGCATGAAACTCAAGTGCGGACTGAACTTCGACAATTTCAGCGCATGAACTCGCCAGATTTACTCGTTTCATTGCGCCCATGAACATCCGCCTCCTCCTCGCCCCGTGCCTCCTCGTCAGCGCAGCCGCCTTGGCCGCCGACCTGCCCAAAATTCCTGCCAAACCCATCGCCGAAAAGAAAGAACTGCTGTTCTCCGATGAGATGAACGGCAGCGAGCATGACAAGCGCTGGCACAAAGTGGTGAACACATTCGCTTTTGAAAATAACGCCCTCAAAGGCACCCAAACCCAGGTGGTGGACACGCCATCCAAAGACGGCAAATCAATCGTCAAGGCGCATGCCGCCGTGTATGGCCTGGAAGTACCCACCAAGGACAGCGTCGTGGAGGTGAAGATGCGCTTCGATGGCTGCACGATGATGGATGTCGAGTTCGACGACCGCAAATATACCGCCGCCCACTACGGCCACCTCTGCCGCGCCCAGATCCGACTGGACAAGGTGACCCTCATGGATGAGCGCGAAGGCAGCCAGAACATGATCATCAAGGAACTGCGCCTGGACCCCACCAAGAAGGACGAAGTGAACAAGCTAATGGCCGGCAAAAGCGCCACCTTCCCCGTGAAGCTGGAGCAGAACAAGGAATACACCGTCGTGGTGGAAACCGTGGGCGATGAAATGCGCGTGAGCATTGATGGCAAAGCTGTCGCTTTCCTCAAGTCCCCAGGCATCGGCCATGAAACGAAGTCCAAGATCGAACTCGGCGTGGCAGGCCAGAGCGGCTGGTTTGACGACATCAAGGTCTGGAACGCCGCCCCTGCGAAATAAGCGACACGTCTGATTCTCACGAAGCGCGGGGTGCTGCACCTCGCGCTTTTTTGATGCTCGCCACTACGCGCCAGCCCAGCAGTACCGCCAGAACCAAGGCGAAGAAGAGCGGATACGTCACATCCGACTTCACGATGATCCAGTAATGCAGCACACCGCCGATGGTGATGTAATACGTGAGCCGGTGCAACTGCGCCCAGCGCGGACCGCCGAGCTTTTTGATCATGGCATTGGTGGAGGTGACCGCGAGCGGCACCATCAGCAGAAAGCTGAACATGCCGATGGCGATGAACGGCCGCTTGTACACATCACCGATCACCGTTTGGAGCTGCCAATCACGGTCATAGGCCAGATAGGTCAGCAGGTGCGCGCAGCCGTAGAAGAACGCATACAGGCCCAGCATGCGGCGCTGCTTGAGCAGCCAGTTCCAGCCATAGATTTTGCGCAGCGGTGTGACTAGCAGCGTGAGGATGAGGAACACCAGCGTCAGCACGCCGGTGGCGCGTGTGACAAACTCCACTGGATTCGCCCCCAGCTTGCCGCGCCAGCCGTCGATCAGGATGAGCACTGCGGGCAGCAGGCCATTGAATAGGAAGAGCTGCCTATGAAAACGGGTGTCTGCGCTGAAGGTCATGATGGGTCAAAAGTCATCCTTGAGGTCCATGCCCGCATACAGGTGCGCCACCTGCTCCGCATAGCCGTTGAACATGAGCGTGGGCCGGGAGCCCATCTCGCCAATACGCCGCTCATGCGCCTGAGACCAGCGCGGGTGATCAACGGTGGGATTCACATTCGAATAGAAGCCGTATTCACCCGGATTGGCGAGACTCCAGGTGGTGGGCGGCTCGCGGTCCATCAGCGTGATCTTGACCACCGACTTGATGCTCTTGAAGCCATACTTCCACGGCACCACCAGCCGCACAGGCGCGCCGTTTTGATTGGGCAGCGTCTTGCCATACAGGCCCGTGGCCAGCAGCGTCAGCGGGTGCATCGCCTCATCCAGCCGCAGGCCTTCGACATACGGCAGATCGATGCCCGCGTAACGGGAGTCAGGCATCTGCTTGATGTCGTAGTACGTCTCAAACGCGACATGCGTGGCGGCGCTCAGCGGTTCCACCAAGCTCAACAACTTCGACAACGGAAACCCCACCCACGGAATGACCATCGACCAGCCTTCCACACAGCGGAAGCGGTAGGTGCGCTCGACGGATTCAAACTTGAGCAGGTCCGCGAGATCAAAAGTTCGCGGCTTCTGCACCAGCCCGCCGACCTGCACGCTCCACGGATCAGTGACGAAGTCTTTGGCCTTCGCGGCGACGGCGGATTTGTCGGTCGAGAATTCGTAGTAGTTGTTGTAGCCCGCGATGTCGGTGAACGAGTTCACCTTCTCATCCGCCGCCAGAGTCGTCTGGATGGAAGGCTCCGCCACCGTGGCGATGGCAGCTCCCGTATTCGCCACCTCGGGCCGTGGACTGAAGGTGCGGTACAGCCCCGCCGTGGCCAGCGTGGAGCCCGCCCAGATGGCGGACTTCATGAAGAAGCGCCGGTTGAGAAAGGTCTCCTCGGGCGTGACCTCGCTGGAGGGTATGTGGGAGCGGTCTTTCATGACGGACAAAGCATGCGATTCCAGGTATGAGGCGCAGGCTGCAGGTTTATTCCCGCACAATGAATGCCAACTGGCAAGTTGCATCCGCCGCAATCACCTCGCAGGCTTTGCCACTCCATGTCCCTCCTCGAACGCCTCTTCTCCATCGGTCCCGTCCGCAAAGCCATCTGGCAGCTGTGGTATCCCTATCTCACGCGTCGGCTGCGGAGCGAAGAAGTGCTATTTTTGAATTACGCCTTTGAAACCGACCCGCCCGTGGGACTGGCACTTGAACCTGCCGATGAACCCAACCGCGCCTCCATTCAGCTCTATCATCACGTGGCCACCCAGGTGGATCTGCGTGGCAAGGATGTGCTGGAGGTGAGCTGTGGTCACGGCGGCGGTGCCTCCTGGCTCACGCGCACGCTGCATCCCGCGAGCTACACCGGGCTGGATCTCAATCCGACCGGCATCGCTTTTTGCCGGAAACGCCATCACGTCAGCGGACTCCGCTTTGTGCAGGGAGATGCGCAGTCGCTCCCCTTTCCTCCGCAAACGTTTGATGCGGTGATCAATGTCGAGGCCTCGCACTGCTACCCCGATTTCCCCGGCTTCCTGGCCAAGGTCGCACGCGTGCTGAAAACGGGCGGTCATTTTCTCTATGCCGACTTTCGCTTCCGCGATCAGTGGGCCGAGTGGGAGCAGGCCATCGCCGAAGCGCCACTCGAACTCGTGCAGACCCGTGACATCCGTGCTGAAGTGCTGCGAGGCATGGAGATCAATGCCGTGCGCAGCGAGGCTCTCATTTGTCAGCGGCTGCCCAAGTTTCTGCACTCGCTAGGCCGCGACTTCGCCGGACTGCCGGGAGCGCGTGTGTATGAGGCGCTGAAGTCAGGCGAGCTATCCTACCGCTCCTGGTGCTTGCGCAAAAGCTGACCTAAGGGCCGATGGCGATCCAGTTGAACTCGGCGGCATACACGCGGGTGCCAGCCCAGGTGGTGAGGGTGGCCTGAAAACCATACTCGGTGATGCTTTCGGCTTTCACGATGAGACGCGCACTGTCCCGCTGATCAATGTCAAAACCGCTAAGTCCAAGCTGTACCACCGGCACCTCTAGGAATGGCGCGTCAAAAGCCACGTACATGCTGAACATGCGGATTTCCTCCTCAGCCCCTGCTTCCGGACAGGCGAGATTCCAGCCCTCCGTGAGTACATTGACAGAGACGTTGGACGACAAAACTTTCCAGGGAACAGAAGATGAGTACATGGGGATGCTCTCATAAAGCAGCATCCGGGCCGCGCACCATCATCTTTGTCGTCACCCAAAAAAATGAAGCCTTACGCCAGCACTTCCAGCAGCGCTTTTTGGATGTTGTTCTTCCCTGACTTCGGGAAAGGGCGCGGCATCGGCTGCGCAATGCCATTGGCATCGACCGTGCGGCAGCGCAGTTCGTACTTGCCGGCGGCAAGCTTGACCGGCGCGACAACCCAGCGGCACAGCGTGTGGCGCAGGGGCCATTCACGGGGACTGCGCGTCACGGGATCAAACTGCACGGGATGCAGCGGCGCGCCTTTGAAACCCGCAATGCCACTGCCATCAAAGGGCACAATCTCCGCATCCTGCCACGGCGCCTTGGTGAAGTGCGGATCATTCGCAGGCAGCGGTGTGTTCACATCCCGCAGCCAGTACTGCACCTGCTTAAGACCTGAGATGCCGACCTGCGCATTGCCATGCAGCGTCAGTTCATCCTTGGTGCTGAGCTTGTCCGGCAGGTCGCCAAAGCGCGCGAAGGTCTTGAGCCAGGAGTTGATGTCGTTGTTACCGTTGGCGTAGGTGTCGTCGGACTGGTGTGCATTGGTGAAGCCGATTCGCTGCAGCCACTTCACTGATTTGAAGCCGTAGGCTTCCGGCACGATCATCCGCACCGGGCCACCGCGCTCGCCCGTGAGGAATTCGCCGTTGAGCTTGTAGCAGAGCATCACCGGCAGTTCGCCGGGCGGATCTTCGAAGACGCGGTTCATCGGCAGGTAACATTTGAAGATCTGCTTCGGGTCCTCGTTGTGGTGGCCGTGATACCAGACGTGGCGCAGGTTTTCCACCGGCCCGCAATGCCACAGTACATCGCGCAGCGGTACGCCTTCCCACAGGCCGTGGCCGAGCGGATCGGCCAAGTTGTTGCAGGTGATGACTTTCAGGTAGCT
>NCCR01000273.1 GCA_002279765.1 Verrucomicrobia bacterium 12-59-8
CAGGGCACGGTCTTTGAAATCATTGCTGTAACGTTTTCGATTCACTGTCTTCATGGTGCTTGTCCCTTATTCCCTGGTCCAAGATTTTAGCGCACCTCATGCGGCCCCGTTGAAGCGAGTGGGGTGCCGGCGGCGGTGCCGGCGTGCATATGGCCTTCCGCACTCTCACGAGTGCGGCCCCGTTGAAGCATGCCGACGTGTCGTCGAGCGCTGCTATCGCTCTCTCCCTTCCGCACTCTCACGAGTGCGGCCCCGTTGAAGCGATTCTCGTAGGGGTCGCCACCTTCACTAGGTGGTGACGGCCTTCCGCACTCTCACGAGTGCGGCCCCGTTGAAGCTCCACCTCGGAGCCGTCCACGGTATAGACGACCGTGCTGCCTTCCGCACTCTCACGAGTGCGGCCCCGTTGAAGCGTCACCCGAGAAGACATCAATGGTCGCCGCCACCTTACCTTCCGCACTCTCACGAGTGCGGCCCCGTTGAAGCGATGCGGCTGTTGCCGTAGATGCCAACGAAGTTGTCGCCTTCCGCACTCTCACGAGTGCGGCCCCGTTGAAGCTTGGTCCCGGTGGATACATGAGGCCGTCTTCTTGGTTCAACCTTCCGCACTCTCACGAGTGCGGCCCCGTTGAAGCATGGCCGCGCCATCCCAGCAGCAGCAAGCCAACATCCCTTCCGCACTCTCACGAGTGCGGCCCCGTTGAAGCCATGTATTGCGAGACGCGCACGATGTCGCTCGCAAGCCTTCCGCACTCTCACGAGTGCGGCCCCGTTGAAGCGAACCGGCGAGAGTGTCGGTGCAAGCCAGGGAGCGAACCTTCCGCACTCTCACGAGTGCGGCCCCGTTGAAGCCGCTGCGTTTGGCGCACGAGATGAGGGGAGAGGATGCCTTCCGCACTCTCACGAGTGCGGCCCCGTTGAAGCCTTCTGGGCAGATGGCAACTGCTCAAACACCTGCTGCCTTCCGCACTCTCACGAGTGCGGCCCCGTTGAAGCGGTCTCTTTCGCAGCCTCTTGACAAACCTTCAACCTGCCTTCCGCACTCTCACGAGTGCGGCCCCGTTGAAGCCGGGTCATTTGCCAAGAGCAGTCCATAAAATAAAAACCTTCCGCACTCTCACGAGTGCGGCCCCGTTGAAGCGATTTGGAAGTATGCAGCACCCGCCAGACGGGCAGGTTCCTTCCGCACTCTCACGAGTGCGGCCCCGTTGAAGCAGATCCGGCTGCAGGATCCGGCAGAGCAGCTCCATGTCACCTTCCGCACTCTCACGAGTGCGGCCCCGTTGAAGCGTTGTAGCCGCGCGTGCCTGCCATGACTCCGCCCATGCCTTCCGCACTCTCACGAGTGCGGCCCCGTTGAAGCCAGCCCTCCCATTCCCAGTTTCTTCAGGCCTTTCACACCTTCCGCACTCTCACGAGTGCGGCCCCGTTGAAGCCGCTGCCACGCCCTGACGCCACCCGCCGGAAGCGCGACCCTTCCGCACTCTCACGAGTGCGGCCCCGTTGAAGCCCGGCCCGGCGATAACGACGCTTTTCCGGCGAGCGCTGGCGATTGATGAGGCCGTGTATGGCAGCAGCCATCCTGATGTTGCCATCAGTCTAAATAATCTCGCCACAGTGCTGCAAGCCACGAACCGCTTGTCCGAAGCGGAACCATTGATGCAACGTGCGCTTGCAATCGATGAAGACGTTTACGGACTGGAGCACGTCAATGTAGCGCGGCACCTCGGCAACCTTGTGGCGTTGCTTCAGGCCACCAACCGCACGGCAGAGGCCGAGCCACTTATTCGTCGTTCGCTGGCCATTAACGAGGCTGGCGGCGGCGACAACCATCCAATGGTTGCCAAAGATCTCAATAGTTTGGCGCAATTGCTTCAGGGAACAAACCGCTTCGCAGAGGCGGAGCCTCTCATGCTACGGGCGTTGGCAATTGACGAAGCCAGCTTCGGCTACAATCACCCTACTGTCGCCCTCCGCGCCCATAATCTGGCGCAGTTGCTTCAGGCAACCAATCGTCTCTCAGAGGCTGAGCCGCTGATGCGGCGCGCATTGGCTATTGATGAGACGAATTACGGCACAGAGCATCCGAACGTCGCCAGAGACCTCAGCGGCCTCGCGCGATTGCTACAGAACACCAATCGCATCGCTGAAGCGGAGCCGATGCTGCGCCTTGCGCTGCTCATTGATGAGGCCGCCTATGGCAGCGACCATCCGAGAGTCGCCGTGCGACTCGTCAATCTCGCGCTTCTGTTAATGGACACGAATCGCCTCGACCAAGCGGAGGCGATGCTGCGGCGCGCACTCCTCATTAACGAGGGCAGCTTCGGTGCCGTGCATCCCAAGGTTGCCACCAATCTGAGCAATATCGTGACACTGCTACATGCCACCAACCGAGGTGTCGAAGCTGAGCCACTTATACGGCGTGCATTGTCAATCGATGAGGCCAGCTTTGGAAAGGAGCATCCGTCGGTGGCAATCCGGCTCAACAACCTTGCCGCATTGATGCAGAACTTTGGCCGTTCTGATGAAGCCGAACCCCTCATGCGTCAGGCGTTGACCATTGACGAGGCTAGTTTCGGCCCGGATCATCCGACTGTCGCAAGAGATCTCAACAACCTCGCGCACTTGCTACAGGCGACAGGTCGTGACAACGAGGCGGAAGTCCTGATGCGCCGTGCTTTGGCCATAGATGAAGCCAGCTTTGGCCCGGATCATCCAAGCGTTGCCAGGGATCTGAACAACATTGCGCGACTACTGCAATCCGCCAAACGTCTCGATGAAGCAGAACCCGTGATGAGACGAATGATGGAAATCATCCTGAGAATAACGCGTGATACGGGCCATCAGCATCCCAAGCTTAGCGTGACGATTAGCAATTCCATCAATCTGCTCATGGAAATGGGGGACACGGAGCAAATCGCGGAGGAAAAGGTTCGCGCACTGGCTGCACCCTACGGCGTCTCTTTTTAGTGGCGTAATGCGCTCGGCAACTGCAACCACTGATCGAACTGCCAATGAGAATTACATCTTGTCCTCTATTGAAGGATAGGTCCCCCGACAGCCGCCCATTTCACCGTCGGCGTCGGAGGACTTAGCGGTGACGGCGGGTTTTGCCGAGTTTACAGGCGATGATGCTGAGTTTGGGAGAGTGAAGCCTACTCCCCAGGATGCTTGTCGCATTCAGCAAAACTCGCAAGGGCCTTGGCGAGGTCTGGTGATGCGAGTTTGGTATAGATTTCGACAGCCAGAGCTGCGTGAGGCCTCGCCTCCACATGACGCCCCAAGCGCAACAATACTTTGGCAAGCCGCCGCGAATCTGCCGCGATGAACTCTTGATACCGTAAGTTCTTGGACAACCGCAGCGCTTCGCGGCCCAAGGTTTCAGCTGAATTCCAATCTTCCCGATGGATGGCCAGCTCGGTAAGATTGCCAGTCGCTGAGGCAATAATAACCGCATGTCCAACTTCTTTTGCGATTCGTAGTGCTTCCTTCAAATCCATTTCGGCAGCTACAGATTCGCCGGCTAAAAGTTCAGCCGTGGCGAGCGCATTCGTGGCGACTGCAAGGTCCTTGGTTTCATTGTCCTCGGAACGGAGTAGGTCGCGTGCTTCCCTCAATGCATGAATGGCCGCATGGTGATTTCTAGCCAGACGATGGCCGCGTCCAAAAAGACTGAGGGAGATTGCGAGTTCACGTTTAGCTACCTTTGCACGACTCCAATGATCCTGGACACGTGTTGCCACCGCGAGGACGGAAGGGGCGTCTTTTCGGAAGTCATAGATGCATGCGACCTCATAGGCTCGCCAACCAGCCTTGAAGAAGTCGCCTGCTGCAATTGCGACAGATTCGGCTTTCCGGCTTAGCGCAAGGCATTCATCCCAGAAGCCATTGTAGTTGAAAAAGTCGTGGAGAGCATCGCACACCGTCTGAAGAGTTGCGTTGTCACCACTGATGAAAATTGGCAGCGCTGGAGCAATCGTAGGCCAGTCGGCCTTCAACAACGGAAATCGGTCACGCTTTTCGCACCCATTCTCAATCATCAGCGTGCACGCACGGTCAGCGAGTCGATCTCCCATTTGCTTCACCACCTCAGGCCGCGCATGGCGGACGAACTCGGCGACCATGGGGACGAGGGCGTATTTTTCTTCGCCGTCCTGGGGGACGACGATGGAGCGGTTGGTGAGGAGCTTGAGGGCGCGGCGGATGGTGGGTTCATCGACGCCGCTGATCTCGGCGATGGCGGTGACGGGGATGGGTTCGCTGGGGTAGCTGAGGGTGGCGACGATGCGCTCGTCCTCGGGGGTGAAGAGGGCGAGGAGGTCGCCGAAGATGAATTCGAGGGGATCATTGCCCTGCGGGCAACTGCGCAGGTGGGCGAGGGCGTCGGCGAGGGTGGTGCAGTAGCCGCTGCCGACCTGCCAGGCGGTCCAGGTGAGGAGCAGGGTGTTGCCGCCCGTCTCGGTGATGAGGCGGAGGCGGTCGGTCTCGGGAGCGGCGGCGAGGGCGGGGTTGTCGCGTGCGATGTCGGCGAGGGTCTGGAGGGCGGCGGTTTGATCGAGCTGCTGGAGTTTGAGCCGTCTGCCGGTGGCGATGACGAGGGGGCGGCTGGTGAGGAGGGCTTTGCAGGTGCGCGGGAGGTGGCCGAGGAAGGCGAAGACGCTGCGCTGGTCGGCGTCGGAGAGGGTTTCGAGGTTGTCGAGGACGAGGAGGGTGCGGGTGCCGGTGAGGGCGTCGATAAGGAGGCGCGGGCGCTCGTCGGCGGGGGCCTGGGTGATCTCGGGCTTCTGGAGCCAGCGGGCGATGGCATCGAGCATCTGGGTGAAGCCGCTGACGGCGAAGGGGCTTTCGTCGTGCGGGCCATGCGGGTCCATGGCGGTCTGCTTGGCGGAGAGGAAGACGATTTCGTCGTAGTGTCCGGGCGCGGCCAGCTCGGCGGCGCGGATGGCGAGAGTGGTCTTGCCCATGCCGCCCGGGCCATCAATGAGCGCGCCCCAGCCGGTGGCGTCGGGATGGAGGTCTGGGATGAGCTTGGCGAGTTCGGTGTCGCGACCGAAGAAGCGCTGGATGGCGGGAAGGTTGTTTCTCGGCAGTCCAGGAAACACTGGGGCGAGCACGCTTGTGTCCGAAGACTCTGAGGAAGAAGGGAAAGCGGGCTTGCGGGTCGGCTCGGCTGGCTTGATGCCATGAAGCAGATCCGCGAGACATTCGACTTCGGCCTTGCCGACGAAGTCGATATAATTGCGGGTTTTGTGCAGGTCGTTGAGTTCGGTCTTGGCGATGCGAACAGGGACGAGCAATGCTTTGGATCCACTCGGGTCCTTGGCGTAGAATACATTCCATTCGGACTGTCCATGCACGGAGGCCAGATAGGCCGGGGATAAAACCGCGATCATGCGATTGCATTGCTGCAGAGCCCTCTGCACTTGAACGGGCCAAGAGTTGCCAGCATTGAAGTGCCATTTCTGAAAACGAAAGCTGTAGCCGTGCTCCCTCAAATGATGGGCAATCCATTCCGCCCAAGCTTCATCATTGCCGGTGTAGCTGATGAAGAAGTCGTAAGTGGATGGCGGGGAGGAAGACTCCATGCACAGCCATTGTGCGACGAATCCCGCGCAGTGCGAGAGAAAAGGAAACTGCCCGGTTCCAAGTAACCTTTGAATTCACGAAGCCTTCGTGGTGAGAAGATTTCCACACCTACGCAAACAAGCCAGTGATCGGCTGACCTTTATCGACGCCGACTTTGTTTTCGGTGACTTCGATGCCTTTGTCCGTCTTGCCATAGACTTGGCCACCAGCGATGCCGCCGCCCCAGAGGACGGAGCTGAAGGCTTTCGGGTAGTGGTCGCGGCCTTCGTTCTGATTGATCTTCGGCGTGCGGCCGAATTCGGAGGTGAGTACAACGAGGGTGTCATCCAGCAGACCGCGGCGTTCGAGATCGGTGAGCAGCGTGCCCAGCGCTTTATCGAGATCGCCACAACGTTCGGGCAGACGGGCAGCAATGTCCTGATGCATGTCCCAGCCGCCGAGGTTCACTTCCACAAAGCGCACGCCGTGCTCCACGAGGCGACGTGCGAGGAGGCAGCCCTGCGCGAAGTTTCCATCACCGTATTCGGCATGCGTTTCCGGGGATTCCTTGCTGAGGTCGAAGGCGTCGAGGTCTTCGCTCTTCATGACCTTGATGGCGTCTTTGTAGACGTCCGCGTAGGCTTTGACATTCTTGTAATTGTAGGCCTGCTGAAAGCCTTGATCGAGCTTGGCGGACAAACCGAGGCGGTAGTCGAAATCGCCCTCGCTGAGTGATCCGGGGCGGTGGCTGTTTTGCAGTCCACGGGCGGGATCATTGAGCAAGAGCGGCTGATAGGCGGCCTCGAAGAATCCGCCGCCTGGGTGCTTGCTGTCATTGGTGATGATGACGGAGCCGGGCAGATCGGCATTGCCCTTGCCCTGAAATTTCTGCATCCAGGCCCCCATGGTGGGATGCCGTGTGGCACCCCGCATGGTGTAGCTGGTGTGCTGGAAGTAATTGCCCTGCGCATGCGCGCCCTGGGTGGAGGAGAGTGAATTGATGATGGCTCCACGATGCATCATCTTCGCGGTGTGCGGTAGGAGCTCGCCGATCTGCACGCCATCCGCACTGGTGGCGATGGTCTTGGTGCCGCCCATGGTGTCAGCACCGGGCACGCAGCCAAAGGTGTCCAGATGCGTCATGCCCCCAGACATGTAGAGATAGATGACGCGCTTGGCGGTGGCGGCCTGCTTGGCCTTGCTGGAGCCTTCAAACGCCGCATAGCCGCGTGGTGCCAGGGCACTCATCATGGAAACGCCGAGGCAGGTCTTGGCGATGTTTTTGGCAAAGTCACGACGGGTGACATCGTCACAGGAATGGAGGAGGTTTTTCATGAGGATGTGGCGTGAGGATTACTGGACGAAGAGGAACTGGGAGCCGGTGATGAGCGCGTGGGTGACATCTGCGACGGCCTTGTCTCCACGCTCTTGAATGACGCCATTGAGAATGACTTGTTCGTCGGCGGTGGGAGCGCGGCTCAGGAGTGCCTGATAGAGGGTGGTGATTTTTTGCGCAGGCGAGCTGGCCTGGGCGATGGCTTGATTCAATTTGGAAGCCGGGTTGTTGATCACATCGGCTGCAGGGCCATTGAGCAGGGTGAGGGCCTGCGGCACGGAAGCGTCATCGCTGGCGTTTTGGATCAGTTCGCGGTCACTCTGGCCAAAGGTGCGCAGGAATGTGCCGGGGCGCGCCGGGCTGGGCTGCTCAGAAGCGCGTGAGGTAAGGCCCATGCCGTCCTTGCCGCTGCTGTTGCGCTGATACGCTTTCATGAACTCCTTGCGCTGTTCCTTGGTCATGGATTCGAGCGTCTTGGAATCAATCTGCGGGCGCTTCTCGGGTTTTTCGGGGCGGTAGCCCTGGCGCAGGTCATCCGCGCGATCTTTGCCGAGCAGGGCGACGAGGATGTCCTTCTCAGAGGATTTGCGCAGGTTGTTGGCCGCTTTGGCGAGCTCTTTTGTGGCAGAAGTGGTGTCGATGCCCTTTGCCTTGTCAGCTTCGAGCTTGGCTTTCATCGCGTCGATCTGCTTCTGATTGGCATCCATTTTGGCTCTGCCATCCTTGGCGATCTGCACCAGACCTTCAGCGCCCTTGGATTTGACGGTGCCGAGGAACATGGAGAGATCATCGAGGTATTGGTGCAGGCGTGTGTTCTCGTCATCGACGGTGTCATCGACGTTGCCTTTTGAGAGCGTGACAAAGGAGTCCCAGATCTGCTCGGCGCTCATGCGGCGGAGGATCGGGCCGGTGAAGTGGTAGGTCTCTCCGAGCGGCACCTCCTGCGTGGTGGCAGCGCGCTGGTAGGTGTCGGTATTGTAAAGCACCCGCAGGAATGATTTGAGCGAGTATTGTTTCTCGATCATCAACTGGCCCAGGTAGTCCATCAGCGCCGGATTGCTGGCGACGGTGCTGTCGGTCATTTCATCGACAGGTTCGATCAAGCCGACACCAAAGGCTTTCTTCCACATGCGATTGGCGATCACGGTAGTGAAGCGCGGATTCTCCGGGCTGGCCATCCAGTCGGCGAAGGCTTGCAGACGTGTCTCACCGGGTTTGATCACGGCATCCTGGCCAAACATGGTCTTGGGCTCGACCTTCTCGCCGGGCTTGGCATCGGGGTATTTATAGTCCGCAGGGAGGCTCGGCTGCTTGCCTTCCTGCCATTCGGCGCTGGTGTAGCGCAGCGGCTT
>NCCR01000274.1 GCA_002279765.1 Verrucomicrobia bacterium 12-59-8
GCAGCTTTTGGAAAATCGCGTTTTGTAAGCTGCATATGGAGGAGCCAGAGGGCATCACGCGGCTGGCTCTGTACTTCGCCTGGACCACCATCGTCTCTGTCATCTCCTACCATGGGTTCGAGGTGTTTTTCCTCCGTCTCAAGTCCATCCGCCAGAAGCCCGCCCCAGCCCCTCTTCCTGCTGAAACCGAGCCCTCGCTGACCTGAAGCAGACCTCACCCATTCCATCTCTCATCACCAATCACCGATATGAGCACCCCTGAAATCATTGTCCTTGGAGCCATCAACCATCATGAATGGCCTGTCGTTGCGCCCTGGATCCGTTCCTTGCGCGGCACCGGCTTCAACGGCCGCGTCATCCTCGTGGCCTACGAGGACATCAGCGCCGATGTCATCACAAAGATGCAGCAGGAAGGCGTCGATGTGCGTCGCGCCAAGATGGAAATTTCCGTCAACCGCGGCCGCTTCAAAGACTTCGAAACCATTCTTCGTGACGTTCCCCAGGGTGCCTTCGTGGTCACCACTGACGTTCGCGATGTCGTTTTCCAGACCCACCCTGCCGCCATGGTCAAACTGCTTGATCCTGCAGCGGGCAAAGCTCTCGCCGTCAGCTCCGAAGGATGGAGCTACCGCGATTCGGACTGGAATCTTCGGACATTGAAAACGGTTTTCCCGGCACATGAGGCCAGTTTGATCAATGAAGAGGTTTATTGCTCCGGCGTGATCATCGGCACCGCAGCCGCGATGGCCGATCTCAGCGCTCGCATTTGGGAGCTTTCCCGCGAAGCTCCAAGTTTCAACGGCGATCAGGTGGCTTTGAACATCATCCTGCGGGAACCGGCGTTCGTTGCCCGCTTCCGCAGGCTGGACGTCACCGAAGGCAGCATCTTCCACGCCCGGCCTACCGGACTGCGCCGCAGCCTGGGAGACAAGTCGCCGGAGCAGCCAGTATTTTCCATGTCACAGGGAGAGGCCTTCAAGGCCAACGGCGAAAGGGTGCACGTGCTGCATCAATACACTGAGAGCAAATGGGAGCGCCTGCGCGTATTGATGCGCTACAACAGCCTTTGGATTGGAATCTGGTACCGCCTGACCCAGCGTTTCCGCTCTGCGGAGAATGAGAACGTTTACTGGAAGACCAAGCCCGCCACATGACTTTTCGTGTGTCGGATTTCGTAAAATCAATCACCCGCAAAAACACAACAAACAAACAAACAAACATGAGCACACTCAAAAAATCAGTCAGACCCGGGCTCCGCCACTGGTGCCTTAACACCCACCCCAAAGAAATCGGCGCATGCGTCAAATGGGCGCTTCGCACCCGCCGGGTGGAAACACAGATCGAAGACAACGGCGTCAAACTCTGGCTGGATCCCATCAGCCCGCTGGCCGATGCCCTGGCGCAAGGCAAGTATGAAGAGAAACTGGAGGAGTGGCTGCGATCCACTCTCGACTCCACCGGCACCTTTCTTGATGTGGGGGCGAATGAAGGCTACTTCTCCATGTTTGCCGCTACCACGCTGGAGGCCGCACGAGTGATCTGTGTGGAACCAAACTCCGCCCTATGGCCCGTGATCCTCCGCAATGTGCAGCTCAACCGCAGCAGCATCTGCACACTGGCTCCTTTCGCCATTGGTGATTTCGAGGGCAGCGCGGACTTTGTCGTCCAGCCCTCCACCAACAGCGGCGCGTCTTCCCTGTGCACCCGCCCGAGCCGGCTTGACCGCTTCCGTGAACGCCGCAGCGTGCCGGTGGTCACGCTGGACTGGCTGATCGAGTCCAACGGCCTGAAGGAAGTCTCCGCCATCAAGGTGGATGTGGAAGGCTTCGATGAGAAGGTCATCGCTGGCGCGCGGGAAAGCCTGAAACGCCGCATCATCAAATCCATTGCCATCGAGATGCACAACACGTCGGAAAGAACGCTGGAAAAGGCTGCCGACGACATCCGCAAGATGATGGCAGAAGCAGGCTACACCGAGAGACCTTCGGATAACTTCCGCTGGATCTACTTTGACCGGCCCGGCGCGAAGTAACTTAGCTTTCGATCCCCTCAGTTTCACCACTTAGGTCAACGCTACCCCCCATGAAACTCGCCGTCAGCGGATATGTCTCAGCCCAGGAGGGCAGCGTGGCTTCGGCCAATGCGCTGCTCCTCCGCTCCTTGCTCGCAGACGGTCACGAGGTGGACTTCTTCTCGAAGCCCTCCTTCGTCGATCCACGCCCCGCCGTCGGTGAGCACGCACGCTTTCGTTTCATCAGCACCGACAACGTCCGCCCGGATCGCTTCCGCGCCAAAGTGCAGCGCATCCCCATCCTCGGCTTCCTCGCCTGTCGCGTGGACTGCGCAACCTACACGCGCCTCCTGCTCAAACAGATGCGCCAGGAGCACCAGACACGCCGCTACGATCTCTGCCTCTGGCTTGGCGACTACGTTCCAGGTCGTGTCAAAAACCTGCCCATGATCAGCTTCGCGCAGGGCCCGCCCGGCACCGATGCGCGCTCCATCGTCTCTCGTTTCGCCGAAATCCGCCGTCTTGCCGGCAGCCGTCGCGCCTTGCAGTGGCTCATGCTCGCAAAACTCCGACTCTCCTCACTCGGGCTCCCTCCGCTCAAACATTCCGACCACATCATCGTCGGCAGCATGCAGTCAAAGAAGACACTGCATCAGCGCTATGGCGTCAAACAATCTCAAATCTCCGCGCTGCCCTATCCCATCGACCTGAACATGTTCCGCCCGGCGGAGGAAATAGCGGAAACACACAACGAGCTTCGCGTCCTCTCGCTCGGCCGCATCATTCCCCGCAAGCGTCTCGACCTCTTCCTCAACGGCATCGAATGCGCCGTCCGTCAGGGCCTTCGCGTGAAAGCCACCATCGTCGGCGGCCTCGGCTTCGTCCCTGGCTACGAAAAACTCATCGAAGCCTTCCCCTTCCCCGACCGCCTGCGCTGGATCAAAGGCATGCCCCGTGAGCAAGTCCCCGCACTGCTCCATCAGCACGATGTTCTGATCCAGCCCAGCGACGAAGAAAACTTCGGCTCCTCCGTCTCCGAAGCCCAGGCCTGCGGCCTCCCCGTCATCGTCGGCCACACCAATGGCAACGCCGACTACCTCTGCTCACGCGATCTCCATCTCGCGGACGACCGCCCAGAAACACTCGCCGCCGCGCTCAAACACATGGCGCAGACGAAGTCCGCCGCCGTCCTCACTTCACGCGCACTCGCAGAGCAGCACTTTGATCTCGCCCACGTCACCCGGCAGCTCAGCACCATCCTGCATTCCGTGAAGGCATCTCACTCACCGGCGCCACGTCCTCGCATGAATCCTATGTCCGACACCATCGACATCATCATCCCCACCCTCAAGCGTCCCGACCACCTCCGCCGCTGTCTCGATGCACTCAAGCTCCAGGACCGCGCCCCGGATCAAATCTTCGTCGGCGTTCGCGCAGACGATGACCTGACCCCCGCAGTCATCCGCGAATACGAAAGCATCCTCCCCGTCCGCGCCGTGGAGGCTCGCGGCGTCGGCGTTGTCGGCTCCATGAACTCCTGCCTCAAGGAATGCCACGCCGATTACATCGCCCTCCTTGACGACGATGTCGAAATCCCCGCCCACTGGCTCAGCTCCATGCTGGATCACGTGCAGTCCCGCTCCGACGTCGTTGCCGCAGGCGCACGCGACATGCTCCAGGACTACCCCGAAATGCGCAAAACCGAACCTCTCGAACAAGACGTCGGCAATGTGCATTGGTTCGGTCGCGTCACCGGCGGTCATCATCGCGGCGGTGGCACCGCCCGCACCGTGCAGGTGCTGCGCGGCTCAAACTGTTTGTTCCAGGGCGACTTCCTCCGCGCCTGCGGTTTCGAGAGCGGCCTGCGTGGCAGAGGCGCTCAGGTCAACTGGGAGCTCGCCCTCGGCCTGCAAGCCCAGGCGCAAAACCTCAAGATGATCTTCGACCCCACCGTCCGCATCATTCACAATGTCGCACCACGTCATGATGGCGACACCGTGCATCGCGGCATCTTCAACTTCGAAGGCACCAGCGACATCGCTTACAATGAAACCTTCGTCGCACTGAAACACGGCACCGGTCTCGTGCGCTGGACCATCCCGCTTTGGCACGCGCTCATCGGCAGTCACGTCTGCCCTGGCCTCGCTCGCGCGGCAGACTTTATCCTGCGTCCACGCTCCCAGCCACGTCAGCGTTTCGCCGCCACCCTTACCGGGCGCCTAGCCGCCTTTAAAGCATGCCTTAGCCGCAGTCAGACAAATGAACGCTTATTGTCTGAGCAGGCAGCCGCACACGCCCCTTGACCGGGCCGTTCAGGATGTCTGCCAAAAGCCCGCTTTTTCCACCATCCCCAATGATCGCCTATCTTTTTCAAAACCGCCTCAAGGCCCCGCTCTTCAGCCCCGCATGGGTGAAGCACTGGCTCAAGCGCGTGTGGACTCTCCCCAGCCTCCTCGGCTACTGCTGGCAGTCCATGCGCTGGCGCATGAAAGGCGCGCGCATCGCCCCTTCCACCGTCATCTCAAAGCTCACCCTGCAGGGCGAGGCCTCGCACCTCAGCATCGGTTCAGGCTGCTGCCTCGGCATCACCACCATGCAGTCCCATGAGCAGATCAAGATCGGCAACTGCGTCGTCATCAATGACGGCGTCCGCCTCATCACCGGTTCGCATGACATCAATTCCCCCACCTATGAGCACATCTTCGCGCCCATCGTTGTGGAAGACTACGCCTGGATCGCCACGGACGCCATGGTGCTCAAAGGCGTCACCATCGGTTGCGGCGCAGTCGTCGCCGCCGGTGCCGTCGTCGTGAAGGACGTGCCCCCCTTCGCCGTCGTCGGCGGCAATCCCGCCAAACAGATCGGCACCCGCAACATCGAGCGCTTTGAGTATCTGCCCTCCTCCTGGTTTGGCCCTGTGATGGCCTGGACCGGCCGCAATCCCGTGCAGACCTCCTCGTCAGCGCAACCTGCCGCTGAGCCTCTGCACCCCGTCGCTGAACCCCTGCTGCAATAGCATGGAATACTTCATCGCCCTCTTGATCGTGCTGCCCGCCTTTGTGCTGGCCGCGCAGCGCTCCACCTACCTGATGGACTATGTGTTCTTCGTGTTCGCGCTGAACCGTGGCATTCGCCGTCTCGTGGACTTCTACATCAATGGCGCTTTCAATCCCCTCTCCACTATCAGCCTCACGCCCTTGATCGTCAGCTTCGTGCTGCTCGTCCCGGCGCTGGGCCGCTTCGGCCAGCTCACTCCCAACAGCCGCAATGTGGCCACCCTCATCATGGTGGCGCTTGGCCACGGGCTCGTCATCGGTTTTGTCAATGCGGGCGTCGGTGCCTTCTACTCCCTCGGTGAATGGATGGCCGGCTTCGGTGCCTTCCTCTACGCCGCCACCGCTCCCATCACTTCTCGGATTGCCGACCGCTGGATGAGATCCTGCGGCTATGCCGCGCTCGTCGTGGCAGTTTACGGCTGGTATCAATACTACACCATCCCGGAATGGGACGCCTTCTGGGTCACCGCAGTGAAGTTCGTCGGCTATCTCGGTCAGCTCAGGCCCACTGAGATGTCCGTCTTCTCCACCATGCATGAGCGTGGTCCCTGCGCCAGCTTCCTTGCCTGGGCCGCCATCCCCATGATTCTGAACCCTCGCTGGCGCATCTTTGGCGGCTGGCTCACCATCATGCTGCTCTTCTCCGTGGTCGTTCCGTGCTGCTGGGCGTCGGTGCCACCGTTGGCCTTCAGTACATGCCCGGCTCGGAGCGCATCACCAAGCGCTATGACACCATGAAGGACATTCAGAATGACGGCTCCTTCAAAGGCCGCCTGACCATCTTCACCACCGGCCTTCCCTGGGTGCTGCAGCATCCCATCGGCACCGGCCTCGGCAGTTCAGGTTTTGGTGCCAGCCGCATCGGCGGTGCCGGCTCGGCGCAGGAAGGCTTCTGCGACGCCGGCTACATCGAAGTCTTCAGCCAGTTCGGCTGGATCGGTGGCTTCGCCTTCTTTGCCGCCATGGCACAGATCTGGGGCGAGCTCAGCCGCCGTATCCGCATGGGAGGCAAGGATCCATTCCTTTTCACCGGTCGTGTCGTTCTCGTCGGCTGCATGGTGTTCCTCGCGGTGGGAAATATCTTTGGCAGCTTTTCCCTCTTCTGGGTCTTCCTCGGCATCTCTCTCAATCGCATGACCAAGCCTGTCCCGCAGCCTCAGCTCGTCACGCAAACCGGCCCCCCTCCCATGTCCTGGGACCAGCCACTTATTGATTACTCTCAGCAGACCATGCGGTGGTTACCAACTGTTTGACTTGATGTTGAATAAATAC
>NCCR01000275.1 GCA_002279765.1 Verrucomicrobia bacterium 12-59-8
GAGCCTGATTTTGGGATGATGCCGTCAGGTTCTTGTTCACGGCCAGATTCGTCAAAAAGGCCACCACTTCTTCCGTCCCCATCTCCGCCGGGTGGCGCATTCTTCCCGTCGCTTGCGCTTGGAAGAGCACAAAGCGCTTGTACCACTGGATGTAGGTCTCCTCCGTCCGGGGCGAGTATTGCTTGAGGCGGAGCACGCCACGCAGCTTGTCCTCCAGTTTGGGTTCCGGGTTGTTGCTCATAGAACATCCCCACTATCCATTATTCGAGTGATATTCTACTTTTTTGTTGTGCGAGTACGGCATAGGAGGGTAAAACGACCCCCATGAACTCAAAAACCCGTGATATTCCCGTCAAAGTGTTGGCTATAAAGCTGCTGACAAACCTCACGATCTGTTAATGATCTTCAATGTTCGGTCAAGAGAAGCAAAGTCACTCGACCAACCACGAATGAGTGAACTACAGACCAGCGATAGTCCGCCACGAAGGAAACGACGCTTCGGTTGTCTCTGCGTGTTCGTTGCATTTTGTCTGCTTGGCCTTGGCTGGTGCCACTACACGCCACTGAACCGTTTTTCGTCTGCATCGCTGCGAGCACTGCGCTCAGACTCCGAGGCAGTGTTCTACTCGATCGAACCGTGGCCAGACGAGAACCGGAAGCAGGGCTTTCTTGGGCATCAGATTGTAGGGCAACACCGTTTGGCCGCTCAGAGCGACAGAGACGCTATTGCAGACATGATTTCGGGCGCTACACATGGGGCTTGGGATGCAGCGGCCTGCTTTGATCCACGGCATGCTTTCCGTGCTCGTGGCTCAGACGGAATCTATGAATTTCTTCTTTGTTTCCAGTGTGGGCAGGCCGTCGTTTACCGTCCCGATGGTAAGACCGACTCGATATTCATCACCGGGAAGGCGGATTTTTTGAACGACTTTCTCCGGTCACACGCCGTTCCTCTACCACAGAACTAGTTTGCCATGACATCAGCGAAGCAGACCAACGACCACACAAGGCCGAACAAAACGGATGCAGGCAACGGCTCGTATGGCATCTGTCGTGTCATCGACACCTCCCGCTCGCCGTCGCCTGATCCGAGTCGTTAGGCTTCATTCCATGCATCCTCTAAGACCAGAAATCGACACTCGAAAGGTTGGCTCCGCTGATTCCTTTCAAGCGGGGTGTTTGGAGTTTTGCCGCCTCCGAGCCATTCCACAGGTTCTTCGACACGAGGTGAATTCACCGTCGCGGCACGTAGTCCATCTTTTCGCGATGGGGCCAGATATACAAAGAGATACTCCGCAGATTTACGTAGACATGTTCCGGCTGCCTGAGTCTGAGCCCCTATTCTTGGAGAGGCTAACATCCAACGAGGCTCTTCGCGTAGACTTTCGACTTCCGAATGGGCACAGTTTTGATACCACTCTTTTGGCGTTCCCTTCCATTCCACCCGAGTTCTGCCATGAAGCATTTCGGATTAGGGACGGGCGTTTGGCTCGCCGAATTGTCCATGTCTACCGATCCAATCATTGGGCACTGATGGTGCAGTTCTCACTAGCTTCCGTTGATTTCTTGGATCGAGGCTTCTTCCGCAATTTTGCCGAGAATTGCAAATTCACAGCCCCCTTACGCAGCCCTGATGCCTAACAAAACGGATGCAGGCAACGGCTCGGATGGCATCTGTCGTGTCATCGACGCTTCCCGCTCGCCGTCGCCTGATCCGAACCGTTCGGCGAAATACCAAACACCACAGGCAACACAATTGTTCGATGAACCAAAGTCACGAAACCACAACAGTTGAGGAGTTGCCCACACCCCCACAGCGCCACGCAACGCTTGCGTCTGACAGTAACTTGCGCAAGTGGGTTATTTGGGGCGGAGTGATTGGCAACGCCTTGTTATCCGCCTACTTTTTCGGGTTCATGATTTATCAGACAATCTGGGGCGGAGCAGAGCCAACCAATTGGCTCGTTAAGCTGACATTGTCCAATTACGCCGCAATGGTTGGGACACCCATGTCAGCCGTCACCGCATTCTCAATTGTATCGCTTCTCAAGGCGACTAGCGGACCAATCGAGTTCGAAGCTTTGGGCTTTAAGTTTCGTGGCGCATCGGGACCAATTGTTCTGTGGGTATTGTGCTTTCTCTCTATCGTCTTGGCCTTTCGGTTATTATGGCCAATGACGCCGAACAAAACAGATGCAGGCAACGGCTCGTATGGCATCAGTCGTGTTATTGATGCCTCCCGCTCGCCGTCGCCTGATCAGTGACGTTAGGCCAAGAAACGAATCGCCACCAATAACAACCTTGCCGCGTTCATGAGCAATTCACTCTCCCTCCTGAAACAGTTCTTCATCCTCTTCTCCATCGCCTTCGTCATGATCAGCCCGGCACTTGCCAAGCCACCAGTGGTGCATGATGACATTGGCAAAACGCTCAATGTGGCCAGGAAGAAGGACAAAATGGGTGTCTTCATCCTGGGAACAACCACCTGCTCACACTGTCGATTATTGAAAAAGAACATTGATGAAGGCGAGGTATCCATCACTGCGGACTCCTTTGTGATGGCCGATCTCGATTCCAATGATCCAACGGTCATCTCCGCATTCTTCAAGCAATTTAATCTCGGCAGGAATGTCGAATGGAAAATACCGTATGTCGTGATCACCAATGCCAACGGAAAAGTGCTCGTGACCTGGAATGGAGGCAAGAAAGCGCCAGCAGTAGAAAAGCTGTTGCAGGAAGCAAAGAGCAAGGCGGGCTTGAAATCATGATCCACGGCCTAACAAAAAGTATGCAGGCAACGGCTCGTATGGCATCTGTCGTGTCATCGACGCCACCCGCTCGCCGTCGCCTGATCCGAAATGTTCTGCCAAAATGGAGCGCTGGATATGCCTGACCTAAAAGAATTCCTACAAGAGCGAATATCGGCGTATCTTGAGAGTGCCCCTGAAGCAACCGTTGGCGATACCTAACAAGATTCGCTGTCTTCAGGGTTCGGACTGTGGCAGGGAGGCCGCATGAAAGTAGAACGACTTAAATACGTCATCTGGGCGGCGGACATGAACCGCGCGGTGAACTTCTATGCCACCGTTTTCGGCGGCACGATCCTCAAGCAGAACGACATCATCAGCGAGGTGTCGATCTGTGACGGCATCATCGGCATCCATGGCGGAGGTGAGGGAAACCGCACTTGGACCGGACTCAGCTTTCAGGTGCCGGATGTGATCGAAGGTGCGCATGAAATCGTGGCCGCAGGCGGTCTGCTCACGAGGGAACCGCAGCCTGAGAACGGCGAGCCGCCGCATCTTGCGATGTGCGTGGACACCGAGGGCAACGAGATCATGCTCACGCGCAAGCGGGCGCATTGATCGCTTATAGCAGTTCGCAAAACACATTTCCGTTTAGGGGGCCGTCTCTGACGAGAAAGTCATGGGCTCCGACGGCGGCTGGCTGGGGACAGCCAGCCCTACCCGCGCTGGGCTGGCGCGTGCCCGGCGCGAGGTAGGGAGGCTTGTCCTCAAGCCTCCGCCGAGTGTCGCCATGCGTGCTTTTTCGGAAATCAGTTTTGGACAACGCTTTATGATGTGGGGAGATCAGCGCCTACTGCCTCGCTCACATTTTTAAATCCATCCCGCGCGAGCAACTGGCAAAGACCTTGGTTGATGCGCTTGATGACTCCGGGGCCTTCATAGATGAGGGCGGTGTAGATCTGCACGAGCGAGGCACCGAGGCGGAGCTTGCGGTAGGCATCGGCTGCGGTGAAGACGCCGCCGGTGCCGATGATGGCATGGCGCTGGCGGTTCATCCGTGAGGCGAGGCCGACGATGCAGCGGTTGATCAAGTCTTCGACTGGTTTGCCGGACACGGCACCGGGCAGATGCTCCCATGCGCTGCGCGGTGTGGTGAGGCGTAGGGCGGCGGGTTTGCCAGGTGGGAGATTGAAGGAAAAGCCGCACACGAAGTCGAAGGCGTCTGCTTCTGCCAGCAGGCGATCATGGGCCGCCGGATCATCTCGCGGGGAGACTTTTAGAAATACCGGGCAAGCGATGTTGAGCGGTTTTAATAATTGCAGCAGGCGTGTGATATTGCCGGGCTGGGCGAAGAAGTCCTTCCCGCCGGCGGCATTGGGACAGCTCATGTTGAGCATCAGATAACCGGCATGGCGATGCACCAGCGAGACACTGCGCTCGTAGTCGGCAAGGATGGCATCATCACTGCATGCGGGGGCACCGGGGCCGTAGTTGGTTTTGACGATGTTCACGCCGAGCGGCACCCGCATACGATGTGCGGCCAGCCGGGGCGCGATGATCTCCGCGCCTTCATTGGGCAGGCCGTAGTTCACGATGATGGCCTGATCCTGTGGCAGCCGGAACAGACGAGGCTGAGGATTTCCCTGCGATGGCTGCGCTGATATGGATCCAATTTCCGCAAAGGCGAAACCCAGATGATCGAGCATGCGCAGGGCGCGTGCGCTTTTGTCCCAGCCTGCGGCGAGCCCGATGGGATGATCGAATTTCAGCCCTGCGACCTCGCATTGCAGCTCCGGTGCCGTGAATTCCAAGCAAGCCCGGGTGATCTGTGGGACGAAAGGCAGCGCTCCTGCAATGCGGCATGCCTCAACCGTCCCATGATGCGCTGTTTCTGCATCAAGTCTGAAGAGAAGGGGGCGGATGAGGGTGGAGTAGAGTGACATGAGAAGGCTTCTATCGATCACAAAGAACTCTCGCCGCAGTTTGCTGAAGACGACTTCAGAGGTGCCGAATTTGGGATGGAGTCGGCGGCGGCCGGTGGTGTAGGTGACATAGACTTCGTCTCGGTAGAGGTGCATGAAGGGGGTGTTTACGGCATTGTAATCGATGATGGAAAAGGCCTTGGTGTAGGTCTGGCAGCGGTCGCTGATTTGGACGACATCGCATTTGTTGCGTGTGACGGTGGCACCTCCCATGGAAACGCTGGGTGCGGTGAACAGGGCAACGAGGCCGATGGGCTTGCCGAAGTCGCAGAGGGTGGGGCGGCCGATGCCGTAGGTCCATTTGGTGACGGGTGCGTCGAAGTGGTAGAGGTCGGCCTTCGCGGCTTTGCAGAGCATGTAGCCGGTTGCGATGACGTTGGAACGCAGGTGCAGATAGACGTGCGTTTTGTCCTCAGTGATGGCGGGCTCGGCGAGGATTTTGACCTCGTTGGTCAGCAGGCGCGGATCGGGGGCACCAAGGAACTCCCAGGTGGCACCTTGGTCGGCGCTGCGCATGAGGATGTTGGTGAGGAGGCGGGTCTGGCCGTCCTGGGAGTTTTTGATCTGGAGGGTGCTGTAAAGCTGGCCATCGAACTCGACGAGGTCGCAGGCGGTGCTGATGCCTTTGGAAAAGGAGGTGCCGGTGCCGGCACCAAAGAGGAAGTCGAGATGGCTCTGCGCAGCTGCCTGAGTGAGGTCGAGGACCTGATCCGGCTGTTTGGCGATGGTGCAGCGCAGCGGATGAAGTTCGGAGAGCGTGGCGGTGGCGATGTGGTAGTCGCGGTAAAAGGCGCGGTAGGCAGAGACGGGGTCGCCGTCCAGGCGTCCGGTGAAGAAAATGCGCAGGGTTTCCTCTCCCAGCGCGTGGATCATGGGGGCTGAAACGAAGGTTCCGCCGAGGGTGATGCCGGCGGAGGAGTCGCCAGCTTTGGCAATGTCGATCCATTTCGCGGTGGCGGTGGGATTGAGGATGTTGAAAACGGCCATGCATTGAGGATGTTGAAAACGGCCATGCGGGCGATCTGCCCGGCCTTGTTTTCCTCCGGGGTGGATTCGTTGCACTGATACACGGCGTAGCCGATGCCCTGCACGATGCGCAACCCGGACTGATGGGCGTAAAGCTCTGTCTGGTAGTTGCTGACGATCTGCGCCTGATCGACGAATGACCGGGAGGAGACGCTGCCTTCCGGCCGCTGCGAGGGCTCGGCGGCGAAACTGGTGCAGACCAGCGCACCTAGGAGGGGCAAAGGGCGAAAAAAGGCGGGCAGCATGATCCCGACTCTATCGCACTGCGTAAGGATGTCCAAACGCGTTGCAATTGCCCCCATTTGGGCCATTCATCCCCTCCGCCCATGACCCCCAAGATCGACCCCGCCCTGCATCGCGACAAAAAACCGGAATGGATCCGCGTGACGCTGCCGCGTGACCCAAAGTTTTGGAGCACGAAGGGACTGATCACGGATTTGAAGCTGCACACCGTCTGCGAAGAAGCGCAGTGCCCGAACCGCTGGGAGTGCTGGAGCCAGGGCTCGGCGACGTTCATGATTGCCGGAGACCGCTGCACCCGCGCCTGCGGCTTTTGCGCGGTCAAAACGGCCAAACCCTTTGCTCTGGAAGCGGATGAACCCCAGCGCGTTGCCGAGGCGACGAAGCGCATGGGCCTGAACCATATCGTCATCACCGCCGTGGCGCGTGATGACATGAAAGACGGCGGCGCAGATCACTTTGCCCGGACCATTGAGGCCGTGCGCGAAGCGGTGCCGACGATCACGATTGAGATCCTCGTGCCCGATTTCAACGGCAAGGACGATGCGCTGGAAGTCGTGATGAAGGCGAAGCCCCATATCTTCAATCACAACCTCGAAACTGTGGAGCGTCTGACGCCGCTGGTGCGCAGTCGTGCGATGTATCACCGCAGCCTGCATGTGCTGAAGCGGGCGAAGGCGATGGCGGAAGAGCTTGGCACCAAGTGCGCGACGAAGAGCGGTCTCATGCTCGGTCTCGGCGAGACGGAGACAGAACTTTTTCAGGCGATGGACGACCTGCGCGAGCAAGACGTCACCGTGCTGACTTTGGGCCAGTATCTGCGTCCCTCCCCGCAGCATTTGCCGGTGATCGAGTACGTCCACCCGGACACGTTTGAGAACTACAAGCAGATCGCTTTGAAGAAGGGCTTCCGCCACGTGGCGAGTGCACCGTTGGTGCGCAGTTCGTACCACGCGTCGGATTTCAAGCCGGAGCTGGATTTGGAGTAGGTTTGTGCCGAACTTGCACTGGCTTACTTGCGAAAGCCGCCGGCCATACGGTTCCAGAAGTTTGCCAGCGAGATCACCAGACCCAGCCCCACAATCTCCTGCTCGGAGAACAGTGCGGTGAGCTGCCTATATTCTTGCTCATCCTCATGGATGGTGGCCGTGTGCGTCAGTGCCTCCGCCCAGGCCAGAGCCGCCTGTTCTCGAGGCGTGAAGACTGGACAGGTGCACCATTCTGAAAGTTGCTCGATTCGCGCCTGATCTTCCCCGAGAAGTCGTGCTTCGGCCTGATGAAGTTGAATGCAGTAAGCGCAGTGGTTGATCTGGGAGACGCGGAGTTCGACCAGTGCCCGCAGGCTTGGGGCGATGGAGGTTTGAGCGAGGTCGCGCGTCAGTTGCCGAAAACGGGAGGTCAGCTCCGGCTCGATTTGGGAGTAATCTATTCTCATGGGGGCTTGGCTGCTCAAAGGGTTCCGGTTTCCAACTGCTCCAGATAGATGAATTCTGGCGCTTTGACGCCGGCTTCGGCTCGGATCTGGACCAGCCTGGGTGATTCAAAAAACTGCCTGGCGTCGGCAATGGAGGTCCAGGCGGAGAAGTGTACGATTTTATTCGGATCGTTGTGGTAGCTGAGCACCTGATAGGAGCGCTCTCCCGCTGCTTTGCGAATGCCTGCCGCATGGTCGAAGATATTTTTCCAGGCGGGATAGTCGGCTACTTCGTGGATGATGAGAACGTGCTGCATGTGGTGGTGGGTAGAGGAGAGACAGGTCGTTTGTAGAGACACTGGTAGGAGGCTTTGGTTCTTGTGGAAATACTATCGCTGCATCAGATTGATGTTTCAAACGCATGAATCGACCTTCCCTGAATGAGCTTGAGTGTTTCGTTGCCGCTGCCGAGGCATTGAGCTTTTCCAAGGCCGCCAGGAAGCTCAACCTGTCGCAGCCTGCCTTGTCCCGACAGATCCAGAGCCTGGAGTCCAAGCTGAGAACCCGGCTGCTGGATCGAAATACGCGGACTGTTTCACTGACTCATGCAGGCAGGCTGTATTTGGATGATGCGAAGCAGCTGCTGGCGCATCTAGATCGGGCCGCAGAGGTCGTCCGTCGGGTGGGTGAAGGAGAGCCGCAACGCCTGCGCCTCGCGTTTGTGGGTGCGTTGCTGGATGATGGACTGGTGCGGCTGCTCCAAACGTTTCGTGCCCGCCGTCCCGATTGCCAGATTCACCTGGTTGATATGGCTCCCGCAGATCAACTGACGGCGTTGGAGGGCGGAGAAATTGACGGGGCGTTCATCGGTGCGGCACCGGCCAAGGTTTCCCGGCAAATTAAGACTTTGGTCTGGAAGCAAGAGCTGCTGCAGGTGGTTTTGCCGGAGCAGCATGCTCTGGCCAAAGCGGCGTTATGGAAGCTCTCTCAACTCAAGGATGAAAGCTGGGTGATGGTTTCCGTGAAGGCCGCCCCAGGATTTAGAGAGCACGTGAATGTGCTCTGCCGAAAGGCAAAATTCCAGCCGAGGGTGGTGCAGGAGTCGGATCGCGTTGCCGCCGTGCTCACGATGGTCGCAGCCGGTCAGGGGATCAGCCTGCTGCCAGCATCCTTGTCACGGTGGCTTAGTGCCGGCGTCGTTTTCAAGGAAATAAACGAAACGAAAGCCGTGCTGACGCATGCCTTTGCGTTCAGGCGCGGAGACCCTGGCCGTGAATTGCAGGATTTTGCCCTAATGCTCGGTGCTCAAGGGGACTGACATGGTTTTCACCACGTTATGCATGATCATTAGGCTGTGCCTAATGGGCAGGCAGTAACGTGAAAGCGTGTTGCGTGCGCGGCAATCCGCGTTCTCTTCGTATATCCCCCAACTCACCACCATGTCCATTCGTCCTCCCGCCGAAGCCTACGAGAAAGTTCCTACCGTCATTTTCCCAGACTCTGCCAAGGCGGCCAAGACGCTGGCGCAGGAAGTGAAGCTGTTGATTGAGACCAAGAACAAGGCAGGCCAGCCTGCGGTGCTGGGCATGGCGACGGGATCGACACCGGTGCCGTTCTACCGCGAACTGATTCGTCTGCATAAAGAGGAGGGGCTGAGTTTCAAAAACGTCATCACCTTCAACCTCGACGAGTATTACGGCCTCAGCGCGGACCATCCTGAGAGCTACTCGATGTTCATGGCGGAGCAGTTGTTTGACCACATCGACATCCCGAAGGCGAACATCAACCTTCCCAGCGGCACGGTGCCAGGAGATCAGGTCTTCAACCACTGCCGCGAATATGAGGAGAAGATCGAAGCCTGCGGTGGCATTGATCTTCAAATTCTCGGCATTGGCCGGACGGGTCACATCGGCTTTAACGAACCCGGTTCCAGCCGTGACTCATTGACCCGCCGCATCACGCTGGACCGCGTGACGCGTCAGGATGCGGCGAGCGACTTCCGCGGGGAGCAGAACGTGCCGCATTTCGCGATCACCATGGGGGTTGGGTCGATTCTGCGGGCTAAAAAGCTGGTGCTGATGGCCTGGGGAGAAAACAAAGCTATCATGGTGGCCAGGGCCGTCGAAGGGCCGATGACGGAGGTGATTTCGGCCTCCTTCCTGCAGGATCACCCGGATGCGCGGTTCTTCATTGACCACGGGGCGTCCCGCGAACTCACCCGCATCAAGCTGCCCTGGCTGGTCGGTCCGGCATCTTGGACGCCGCGTGAGACCCGCCGCGCGATGGTGTGGCAGGCGTTCAAGATCAGGCGCCCGATTTTGAAGCTGGTGGACGAGCATTACAATGAGAACGGCCTCTCCGATCTGCTTTCGGAGCAAGGGCCGGCTTATCAGCTCAACATCCGCATCTTCAACCAGCTTCAGCACACCATCACCGGCTGGCCGGGTGGTAAGCCGGATGAGGATGACACCTACCGCCCCGAACGTGCGAGGCCCTATCCGAAGCGCTGCCTAGTGTTCAGTCCGGAACCCCAAGATGCCATCACCGGCATGGGCGGCACGATTGATCGAATGGTCGAACAGGGGCATGATGTGCGTCTGATCGCGCTGACTTCTGGCAGCCTGCGCGTGCCGGACAGCGAGGCGGATAAATTCTCCGAGACCCTGCTTGAACTGGCCTCCAATGCGGCCAATCCGTCCATCTGGGGCGCTCAGGTGGCCTATGCGCGGGAAGCACTGAGCCTGCTGGAGGCGAAGGGGGAATTTGGCGAGGATCCGCCGCTGCTGCGTCAGCTCAAAGGCCTGATTTTGCGTGGCGAACTGCGCGATGCGGCTCACACGGTGGGGCTGGCCAATGACCGCGTCACCTTTGTGGATCTGCCCTTTTATGAGCAGGGGCGTTACCGCCGCTTCAAGAGCACGGAGGAAGACCACAAGGCGCTGGTGCGTCTGTTGCAGGAGCACAAACCCCACCAGATCTACATCACGGGTGACGCAGCTGATCCATCGAGCGTGGCCGGCATATGCTTCCGCCTTCTGGTGGCTGCTTTGCAGTCGTGTGCGGGCGAGGAGTTCGCGGGTTCCTGCAGCGTGTGGCTGTATCGTGGCAAAGAGCGTCCGCTGGAGTCGCACGAAATCGACATGGCGATTCCGATGAGCCCCTTGCAGATTGAGCGCAAGGCCAACGCCCTTTCACGTTATGGGGCTTTGTCTTCGCTGGAAAAAGAAGCTCCGGAGACCAATCGCGAAAATGCGCGGCTTTATGATGCGCTCGGCCTGGCCGAGTACGAGGCCATTGAGACATTCCAGCGCTGGCGCCGGGTGTGATCTCTTTTAACCTGCTACCGCGAGCTTGGAATCGCGGTAGCTGCATTTCCCCAGCCGCTGAAGTTCATCGCAGTGGGCTTCGATGCGCATGCTTTTCAGGCTGGGCTGAAAACCCAGCCGCCGCGTGATGCAGTCATGCAGCAGTGCGGTATGATCATCCTCAAACTCCACCACTCGATCACAATCGAGGCAGATCAGGTGATTGTGCTGGGGTTTGTCGAGGAAATTGGGGTCGTAGTAGGTCTGGTCACGGCCCAGATCGACTTCGCGCAGCAGACCGCACTCCACCAGCAGAGTCAGCGTGCGGTAAACGGTAGCCCGCGAAACGGTGCTGTCGAGTTTGCGTGCCTTTTCCAGCAACTCCTCCGCTTTGAAGTGGTCGTCGGTGGCAAAGGCAGCCTCTACGATGACATCCCGCTGCTTGGTGCGGCGCAGTCCTTGACTGGCCAGATGTGACTCCAAGCGCTGAGTGATACGTTCGTCCATGTGAAGGAGAGGTTAGCCACGGCGGAAGATCGCGCAAGGCAGTCGTTTTTTGAAGAGCCAGATTGACTTCGACCTATTTAAATAAGGTGCCAGCGTGAATAAAAGTCCCATTAAAGACCGTTGAATTGTTACTTAAACTATTGATTACCAAT
>NCCR01000276.1 GCA_002279765.1 Verrucomicrobia bacterium 12-59-8
GCACATGCACTGGGCCGAGGAAGGATTCGACCGTGAGGTGAGGCTGCGCATGAACGATGGCGAGGATTACTTTATCTTCACGTTTTCGCTGGAAGGCTGCTGGCAGGACATCGCAGGCTCCCGCCGCCGCAGCTTTGACCGTCCGGCTGGGACCATGGCACTGTTACGCTATCGGGAGATCTACGAACACCGTGCCATTCCGATGAACAAGGCGGTGCATTTGAGCATGGCCATCGAAAGCCGCCAGCTCCTCGACTGGCTGGGAGAGGAACGACTGCAGCAACATCCACGGCTGGATCGATTTCTGAAAGGCCATGGCGCCGCCTGTTTGGTCCTGCCCCTCACCCAGCGGGCCCGGCTGGCCGTCGAGCAGATCCGGCATTGCCCGTTTCAGGGACTGGCCCGTGCTCTGGCGATGGAGGCCCGCTGCCTTGACCTGCTGGTGGAAATGGTCGAGGCCGCTGAGAATACGGGCGGTGCCAGGCCGGTTCAGCGTCGTCTGAATGCCCAGGATCAAGAACGCATCCAGGGCGTGGCTGAACGCCTCAGGAAATCTCTTTCCGAACCGCCCACCCTCGCGGAACTGGCCCGGCAGTACAATCTCAGCGAATCAAAGCTCAAAGCGGGGTTCCATCAGGTTTTCGGCACCACGACCTTTGGCTACCTGCGCCAGTTGCGCATGGAGCATGCGCGGCAACTGCTGACGACGGGAGATTGCTCCATCCTGGAAGCAGCGAACGTCGTGGGAATCAAGAATCCGAGCCATTTTGCCTCTTTGTTCAAACAGCACTTTGGGACGAATCCCAAGCAGTTCCAGATGAACGGGGATCGGCAGAAATAGAACGGGAATTGGTGGATTTCACACTGAGATTGCGTCTCAGTCTCGTCACCTCTCCCGCTATGAAACTTGCCCCCCTAACCGTCTTCCTTCTCGGTGCCAGCGCGTCTGCGCCTCTCGCCCAGACGCCTCTCAAATCGGCTCAGAACAAGCCAGCCACCTCACAAACTCTGCCTGAAGTCGTCATCTCGGCAAAAAAACAGGAAGGCTACAAGGCCGATGCCCCCTCCAGTGCCACCCGCCTGGGCGAGCCGATTCTGGACTCCGCACGCTCTGTCCAGGTGGTAACACCGCAACTGCTGCAGGACCGCGCCATCGTAAACCCGCAGGACGCCATCCAGACGGTCAGCGGTGTCCAGCGCAGCGCCTACAACACCGGCCAGGGCGAGTCCTACATTGTGCGCGGGTTCCGTCAGCAGAACTTCCTCAAGGATGGGTTTCGTTCCGCCAACGTCGCCGGATCGAGTCCCGTCATGATCAATGCCGGCCCACCCACCGATGTGGCCAATCTCAAAAGCGTGGAAGTTCTCAAAGGCCCTGCGGCCGTTGACTTCGGCCGTGGAGAGCCGGGCGGCTTCGTGAACTACGCCACCCGTGACGCGGAGTTCGACAACAATCTGGGCATCCAGCAGATGATGGGCAGTTTCGATTACTACCGCACACAGGTGAATGCCAACTGGGCGGCCGTGCCGGAGGTGCTGGCCATGCGTTTGGACCTGGGCTACGAACAGGGCGGAAGCTTCATCAATCAGGTGGATGGTGACCGCACCTTCATCTCATCCGCGTTGCGCTGGAATGTCACCGATCGCACCACGCTCACCGTGAAGGCCGAGTACACCCATGATGACCACATCAACACTCCCGGCCTGCCTTATCTGAATGGTGGCGTGCTCACGGGCGTGCCGAGGGACCTCTTCCTCGGCGAAACGGGCTTCACCCGCCTGCGGACGGACACCTCCCGCTCCCTTGTCAAACTGGAGCACCAGTGGAATGACGCCCACAAAACCACGCTCTCCGTGCATGGCGTGGAAACCAGCCAGGATGGCGGCTATTTCATCCTCTTCCCCTTTGACGGCCTCCCCTTCCTCAACGCAGCGGGCATCGGTCGTTCCGCAGCGGACCTGACCCTCACAGAGCAAAATTTCACGGTGCGTCTCGACCACCTCTACAAGGCCGAGTTTGCCCATGCCATCAAGAACGACCTTCTGCTCTCCCTGGAATACGACTACCAGCGCAACAGCACGGGCCGAGGGCTCTACACCCACGCCAGAATCGATCCCTACAACCCTGTTTACACGGGATTCGCCCCCGGGCCGCTTCTGGGCTCCTTCCCCCTGGATGAATTCATGGACGTGGACGCCGCTGCGTGGTCCGCCATGTTCATGAACCGCCTGAACATCCACGAGAAAGTTTTCCTGACCTTGGGCGCACGCGTGGAGTGGTTCCAAGCCTCGATGCTCGGCTACTACAACTCTCCGTTTTTCCCCACCACGAACACCGAGTTCGAGCAGGTCAACATCAACCCTTCTGCCGGCATCGTGGTGAAACCCGTCTCAAATGTTTCTCTCTACGCCAGCTTTGCGCAGAGCACGAACTCCTGGCAGAACGTCAACCGTCGCACCGCCGGGGGTGGTGCTCTGGACTCTGAGAACTCACGTATGTTTGAAGTCGGCACGAAGGCGGAGTTCTTTGAGGGCAGCCTGATCGCCAGCCTGGCCTTCTTCCAAATCGACAAAACCAACGTGGCTGCGGCCGATCCCGCCAATCCTCTCTTTTCCATCAACGCCGGCGGCGAGCGCAGCCGCGGCGTCGAGTTCGACCTCAACGGCAAAATCACCGAGGCCTGGAATGTCTCGTTCAACTACGCCTACATTGATGCCCGCATCCGCAGCAGCCCTGTGGCCGGCTTTACCGGCTCCCGCCGCTACGGTGTGCCGGAAAACAGCGGAGCCATCTTCACCACCTATGAAATCCAGGAGGGCGCGCTTAAAGGCCTCGGCTTCGGCGGCGGTGTGTTCATGAGCGACCACGTGAGCAACTCCCCCGGTAACAACGGCACGCTGCCGGGCTACGCACAGACGGACGCCCTGGTCTTCTACAAGATCGGCAACGCCCGCCTCCAGTTCAATGTGAAGAACCTCTTCGACAACGACATCTACTTTTCCCAAGGCCAGGCCACCATGGTGCAGGCCGCTCCGGGACGCACCTTCCTCGCCAGCGTGCGCTTTAACTTCTGATTGGTTGGTTTGTGCGAGGAACGCTTCGGCATTTGATGTCGAAGCGTTCCTTCGTTCATCCCTCCCACGCTACACCACTCCTCTTCAATGACCGCCACTGCCACCCGTCGCTGGACCACGCTGCACCGCTGGAGCAGCCTTTTTTGCACGCTGAACCTGCTGCTTCTCAGCGTCACCGGCCTGCTGCTCATCTTTCATCACGAGATCGAAGACATGCTCGGCTCCATGCCCGAGCTGAATGCGGCCGGGCAGACGATGCAGCCGGTCGAATCCCTCGTGCAGACCGCGCTCAAGGAGATGCCAAGCTGGAATCCCCTGACCTATTTTGAGGATGAGGATCATCCCGGGCTGGTGTTTATCAACATGGCTCCCCCAGGCAGCTTCGACTTCGCGGCGGGCAAGATCGTCGCCCTCGACGGTTTCACCAACACCGTTTCCAAGCTGAAGCTGCAGGAAACCTTCAGCTACTTCATCCTCATGCTGCACGCGAACATGTTTGCGGGCTTCATGGGTGAACTCTACCTCGCATTCGTCGGCGTCGCGTTCTTTGTCGCCCTCATCAGCGGCACGGTGCTGTATGCGCCCTTCATGCGCAGTTTTCTCTTTGGCCTGGTCCGGCGGGATCGTGGTGCGCGGATCAAGCAGCTCGACCTGCACAACCTCATCGGCATTGCCACGCTGGCCTGGTGCAGCGTGGTATGCCTCACCGGCATCGTTTTGGAACTCAGCAAACCGATCCTGATGATCTATCAAAGCAGGGATCTGGCGGCTATGACAGCCCCCTTCAAAGACAAGCCAAAGCCAGAGAAAGTGGTATCGCTCGATCAGGCGCTCGCCACGGCCAGACAGGCCTGGCCCGGCCATCGCGTGTTGTTTGCCGTCTATCCCGGCACCGCTCTCACGGGCGACCACCACTTCACGGTCTTCATGACCGCCAAAGAGGGCATCGCGAAACGTGTGCCGAAGCTCACGCTGGTGGAGGCGGCCACGGGCAATCTGACGGTCGCGCAGGATGCTCCCTGGTATATCCAGGCGCTTTTCGTCAGCGGCCCGCTGCACTATGGCGACTATGCCGGCCTGCCTCTGCAGCTCATCTGGGCCGCCTTTGCCGTGCTCACCATTGTTCTGTGTGTCACCGGTCTCTGGATCTTCATTTTGAAACTTAAAAACCGCCAGGAAACGATTCCCGCCGCATGAACACGCTCCGCCAGTCCACCTGGGCCATTCCCGGCCTCCTCGCCCTCACCACTTTCACGGGCCTCATCCTTGCCCTCGTTGCTGAAGGCATCTGGGACTGGCTGTCCTGGGCGCTGGAGGCACTGCCGGTGCTCATCGTGCTCATTTACTGGAACACCAGACCCAGAAGACTGTGAAAGAGTCTGATCATAGCGATGGACCCGGCAAAACAGTACGCTGATGCTGTGCGCAGCCTGCGTCATGTTCCTTCACACCCGGCCAAACAGCTTCTTCAGCGCGGCGACGTCCGCTTTGGTGGCGAGGAGGAAGGTTTGTTTGCCGTCGCTCCAGCTTGCGGTGTTCCAGTTCCTGCAAGCCTTGAACTGGGGCTGAAGCTGGGGGGGCAGGTTTGCCATATCAGTATTGTCCATCACCACCAGATGCGCCTCTTTGCCGGGCTCGATCTCAAAGCAGATGATGGAGGCCGCATGACCCACAATTTGGATGCACTTGCAGGCCCGCACGGGCATCGCCCCGACCGTCCCCGGAAGGTGATCCGGCGTCGGCGAATGATCGGCCACGAGCATCTTTTTAATGGCCTCGAAGTCGCGCGACGGATGGACCTTGGACACGCCATACTCGACCTTCGTGAGAGCAGCGAGTGATTCGGCCTGCCAGGCGGGCATGTCGCTGCTCACGGGCCAAAGCATGGTCCAGGTGATGGCCACTGCCGCAGCGGCGGCAGCCAGCGTGGGCAGCACCCAGCGGATGGGGCGTTTGGCGGGCACTCTGGCGTTTTGCAGAATGCTCTCACGCAGCCCCGCTGGGATGAAGGAGGCAAAGGCTGCCGCGACTTGTTCATCGAACTCAGTGCGTTTTTCCAGCCATGTGCCCAGTTCGGGATCGCTCTGCGCCATGGCACGCGCCTCGGACGACGCGTCCTGCGGGCGGAGCGTCGTGGCGTCGAGTTCGAGTCTGGCTTCTTCGCGATTCACGAGGCGGTTAGGGAAATGATGTTGGAGGAGGCGGAATCTTCAAGGCGGCGCAAGCTGGCACGCAGACTGTCCTTGGCGCGGGAGAGACGTGACATCACGGTGCCGATGGGCACGCCCAGCGTCTCGGCGATGTCCCGGTAAGAGAGCTCCTTGAGGTAAAAAAGCACCAGCGGCGCGCGGTAGTTGGGTTCGAGCTGTTCCAGGGCGGTCTGCAGCGTGGCGCTGTCCACCCGGGGATTTTCGCCGTCATCCTGATGCTGAGTGGCACCGTGCTGGTCGGCCTCGAATTCGACCTCTTCGTATTTTTTCTCGCGGCGGGCGATGCTGAGCCATTCACGGTAGATCGTGGTGAACAGCCAGGTCTTCACTTTCGCAGCATCCCGCAGCGTATGGCCCTTCTTGGCCCATTGCAAAAAGGTCTGCTGCACGAGATCCTGCGCCGTGGCTTCGCGCCGACACATGCTCAGGCGAGCTATCGGACGGGTAGCAGGCAGTTCAATGCCAAATTGGAGGGTAAGTTCCATGAATTCATGGGCGGGGATACAAGTAGGAGCCCTCCTCGGCCCTGATTATTCCGGCCGAACTGAACTTTCTTTTAGCAGGCGGCAAAAAGGCCGCTTTAGTTCAAGCCTGCGCCTGGATTTGAACCCTGCGCTTCCCTTCCATGGCCTCCCCCAAGCACATTCATTTCATCGGCATCTGCGGTACCGCAATGGGCTCGACTGCGGTCGCGCTGCGCGCCCTCGGTCACACCATCAGCGGCTCCGACAATCAAGTCTATCCACCGATGAGCGATGTGCTGCGCGATGCAGGCATCACCGTGACGGAGGGCTACAAGCCGGAGAACCTGCCTCTGACTGCGGATTCCTATGTGGTCGGCAACGCGATCTCACGCGGCAACCCTGAACTCGAAGCACTGCTGGAGAAAAAGCTGCCCTACGTCTCGATGGCGGAGATGCTGAAGCGCGAGGTGATCCAAGGCAAACGCAGCTTTGTGGTGAGCGGCACGCATGGGAAGACGACCACCACGACGATGCTGGCGTGGATTTACGATCACGCAGGCAAAAACCCCGGCTTCATGATCGGCGGCGTGCCGGAGAACTTTGAATCGGGTGCGCGCTTCACGCACTCGGACCTGTTTGTGATCGAAGGCGACGAGTATGACACGGCCTATTTCGACAAGCGCAGCAAATTTCTGCACTACCTGCCGGAGTGCGCGATCGTCAACAACATCGAGTTTGATCACGCGGACATCTTCCGTGACCTCGACGAAATCCTGCTCTCGTTTCAACGCTTCCTCAACACGGTGCCACGCAACGGCCTCGTCCTGATCAATGGCGACGATCCGAACTGCCTCAGCTGGGGACGGACTGCGACTTCCGCATCACGATCACCGGTGTGACGCCTGAAACGACGCAGTTTGAAATCAATGGCGCGGCGTTCGAAGTCCCGATGGTTGGCGAGTTCAACGCACGCAACGCGGCGATGTGTGTGTGCGCGGCGCGCTTTGCCGGATTGAGTGACGATGAAATCCGCGCCGGGTTGTCGAGCTTCCGTGGCATCCGCCGCCGCCAGCAGGAACGTGGCAGCGCCAACGGCATCACGATCATCGACGACTTCGGTCACCACCCGACCGCGATTCGCGAGACGCTGCGCGGCCTGCGCCAGCGCTACACCGGACGCCGCCTGTGGGCGCTGTTTGAGCCACGCTCAAACACCAGCCGCCGCAACGTGCTGCAAAATGAATTGATCGAGGCGCTGACCGAAGCCGACGGATCGGTGATCGCCGCCGTGGCCAATCCCGAGAAGGTCGCAGCCGATCAACGTCTGGACACCGCCAAGGTGGCGCAGTCAGTCACCGCCCGTGGCAGGCCCTGCTGGTTTGAAGCCGACACCGACGCCATCGTCAACCGCTTGAAGCAGGAGACCCGCACGGGTGACGTGATCGTGGTATTCAGCAATGGCGGCTTTGATGGCATCCACGACAAGCTGCTGAAGACGCTGTAGGCGGAGCCGTTAACGGTTCGCTCAGTAAACGATTTCCACTTCGTCGCCCACGCGGACCTGGCTGAAGAACTGCCTGGCCTTCTCGTAGGGAAGACGAATGCAGCCGTGCGAAGCAGGATGCCCGGTGACGTAACCGCTGTGCAGGCCGATGGCCCCGCAGTTCAAGCGCATGAACCAGGGCATGTTGACGTGATAGAGCGTGGAGACATGGGAGGTGTGCTTGTCGGTGATGACATAGCGGCCTGCCGGTGTGCCATATCCCTCACGGCCGGTGGAAACCATGGTGTGGTTGATGATGCGGCCTTGTTTGGTCACCCAGGCACGCTGGCTGGAGAGATCGACGGTGACGAGCGTATCCGGTTCGGAGTCAGGATCACGGCCCAGCAGTACGCGCATGAGAAACAGGTATCCCTGGGTCGCTGCAAAATTGATCGGGTAACGATGGTAGCGCGTGGTGCCCATGCCAGGCTTTCCACCCGCACGCATCAAAGTGACCGCGCCTTCCACATCGCCACGCGCAGCACAGCAGATCAGAGGCGTGATGCCGCGATCACTTTCCATGGCATTGCGGAGGTCCTTGATGGAGCAGCGGTCGATGACCTGTTTGAGAACGGGCGTGTTGAAACGCGTGTTGGGATCGACGCCGAAATCCAGCAGTGCCTGCAACACGGGAACATTGCGGCGCAGTGAAGCAATCGCGATCGGGGGCTGCTTTTCATGCGCAGGCTGGCTCAGGTTCACACCCGAGAGCGCCAAAACGTAAACACAGTCCGCACGGCCCATGCGTATGGCGGCGCACAGTGCGGTATCCCCACCGAGGGTCATTTCATGAGGAGAAATACCCATCGCAATGATTTTGGCCAGATGCGTGGCATCCCCATTGAGGACGGCTTGGTAGGCTTGCGGCAGCGCATCTGTGCGTGGCATCAGCCGTGTCCAATGTTCCGCGATAGGATCAATGACCGGACGCCAGACAGGCGGCTGGATGGCAATCACAGGAGCTGGCTTGCCGGGCTTCCTGGTCGTCGCAACCACGGCCGGCTCAGCGTTGGTCGCCTTCGCTG
>NCCR01000277.1:0-5702 GCA_002279765.1 Verrucomicrobia bacterium 12-59-8
TGGGCCACTTCACCGGCGTGGAGCAGCGCGGCAGGCTCGTCAAAGCAGCGCGCGAGATGCTGCAGCGCCATCGCATCGCACGGGCTGAGATCGTGCATGGCAACATCACTGCGGTGTCCTTTGACGCCTTCGATGCCTTCTACCTCTTCAATCCCTTCGAGGAAAACATCCTGCCCATGCTGCGCATCGACGACGATGTGGCCATGGAATCCCAGCTCTACGACGACTACACGCTGCACGTGCAGACCCAGCTTGAGCAGAAGCCCCTGGGCACGCGCATCGTCACCTACTACGGCAGCTGCGCCGAAGTCCCCGAATGCTACGTCTGCGTGAGAACAGCCTGGGAAGGTCTGCTGAAGCTGTGGATCAAGATGCACACGAGCACGGAAGATGCCGAGGATGCCGAGCCTGGGCCATGCCGGTTTCCGCATCTGGTTTAGGGACCGTTGATTGGAAGCACGGCTTCTAAATCGAGGGGAATGAAGCAGCCGCAACGCCTGCAAGCCTATTTGGTGACTTTGGTCGCGGAACTCAATTTGGGTATCCCTTTGAGCGACGACCCGGCAAGTGCGCTGGCGATCTCTAAATTCGCCTTCTCAGCCCATTCCTGTGCCAGCGGCGTCGAGGACGGCTTGCGGCCAGACCTTTTGGCGGCTGGCTTCCTGCCAGACGCTGCGGGCTTTTTCTTGGAGAGCTTCAACATCACGGGGAGAGTAATGCAACCTGCCGCCGGGTGCAATACGACTACCAACACGAGGGTTGCGGCTCGCCGCTGACACGAGTATTCTCCTGCCATGAACGACTGGCAAGACTGTCCGGCGGTGGAGCGCGATCCTGAACGGGTGAGCGGCGCATGGATTTTCCGAGGAACCCGAGTTCCTGTGCGAGCCTTGTTTGAGAACCTGGAGGATGGGGCGACGGTGTCTGACTTCCTCGAATGGTTTCCCGGCGTGGAGCGTGCGCAGGTTGAAGCCGTGCTGAAACACGCGGAGCGCAGCCTGCTGGTGGCGGCCTGATCATGCGAATTCTGTTTGACCAAGGAACGCCCGCGCCACTGCGCAAACATCTTCTCGCTCATACTGTGGACACGACCGCAGAGCGCGGCTGGTCCACGATTTCCAATGGGGACCTTTTAAGGTGCGCGGAGGAAGGTGGCTACGAAGTCTTCATCACGACTGATGAGAACCTGCGCTATCAGCAGAATCTCTCAGGAAGACGCATCGGTATCGTGGTGCTGATGGCGACATCCTGGCCACGTGCGCAGAAGCATATCCCTGAAATTCTCGCTGCCGTCAATCGAGTGCCGGGTGGTGGCTATGAGGAAGTGGCGTTGTGACGCACAGGTTGCTCGTTCAAACTGCCACACTCGTCCCCACCCACCGCGCATACCCCTCGCTCACCTGCTCCGGTTTGAGCGCCACGATCTCCGGCACGTCATACGGATGCAACTCCCGCAGGCGTGACTCAAATCTCAGCCACGCCTCCGGTGTCGTCTTAAACACCGCCAGAACCTCCTCCGCCGTCTCCACTTTACCCTCCCAGCGGTAGATGGATTCCACGGCGGGGATGAGATTCACGCAGGCGGCGAGTTGCGATTCGACCAGCGCCGTGCCAGTCTCGCGGGCTTTCCCGAGGTCCGGGAAGGTGCACAGGACGATGAGGATGTCTTTCTCGTTCATGATTACCACCTTATGAGATCTGCCTTCATCGACAAGCTTATCAAACGCATGGACCGCCTCGAACCGGGCGAGGTTCAGGGCATCGTGCTGGAGCTGGCGCGGGAGAAGAAGTTTCAGGAGAAGGTCTTCGAAGCGTTGCAGGAGGGCGTCATCCTGCTGGATACCGAAAACAAGGTGACCTACGTGAATCGCGCCGCCTGCACCTTCTTCGGTTTGGAAAAGGATCAGGTGCTGGGGCAGCGTCTCGCGCAGGGCGTGCGCGGCCTGGACTGGAACGAACTGCTCAAACCTCACACCGTGGTCAGCCGCGATCTGGAGGTGTTTTACCCGGAGAACCGCTACCTCAATTTCTACATCACCAGCATCGATGACGACTCGCCCCTGGGCTTCGTCATGCTCATCCGCGATGTGACCGAGACACGCAAACGCACCGAAGAGCAGCTCGAAAGCGAGCGCCTCAATGCTTTCACGCTGCTCGCCGCCGGCGTGGCGCATGAGCTGGGCAATCCGCTCAATTCTTTGACCATCCACCTCCAGCTCCTGGAGCGCCGCATCAAGAAGATGGGCTCCAAAGGCGACAGCATGCGCGAGCACCTGGACGTGGCCACCGGCGAGATCAAACGCCTCGACTTCATCATCGGCCAGTTCCTTGCCGCCATCCGCCCTACCAAGCCGCAACTCCAGCGCGTGCAATTGCGCGAGCTGCTGGACGAATGCGTGCGCTTCCTCCAGCCCGAGATCGAAGCCAGCAAGGTGAAGCTCAAGCTCGACCTGCGCTCTGACCTGCCCGCCATGCCCCTGGATGCCGGCCAGATGAAACAGGCCGTGTACAATCTCATCCGCAACGCCTGCCAGGCCATGCCCAAAGGCGGCACCCTCACGATCAACGGCACCTTCACCGACTTCGAAGTGCGCCTCAGCTTTGAGTACACGGGGAAGGGGATCAATGCCGAGCAGATGGGCAAGCTCTTCCAGCCCTTCTCCACCACCCGCACCACCGGCACCGGCTTGGGCCTGCTCATCGTGCGCCGCATCATCCGCGAGCATGGCGGGGAGATCGACATCGAAAGCCGCGAAGGACTCGGCACCCGCGTCAGCCTCTGGCTGCCCTTGGTGGAAAAGGGCATGCGAATGCTGGAAGAGGGTGGAGATGCAACGGCGAAGTCAGAGCGATGAGCCCGGCACCCAGTGGCTTTTTATAAATATAGCGAATATCGTTATTTTAGTAACCCGAATCAATCCTCTGCATCACAGGGGTTGACCGTGGCACCGGATGCTGTCAGCCTCTGCCTCCCATGTCTGACTCAACCACACCCAAACCAGCCCGTAAACTGAACCCAGCCCTGAGCAAACCCGTCCAGCCGGATGAGATTCTCGCCAAGGTCGTGGGTTCCACTCCACTTTCCCGCGGAGAGCTGACCAAGAAGCTCTGGGAATACATCAAGGCCAACGGCCTGCAGGACCAGACCAAGAAGACCAACATCAACGCCGACGAAAACCTGAAGGCCGTCTTTGGTGGCAAGAGCCAGGTGACCATGTTTGAGATGACCAAGCTCGTCTCTGCCCACGTCAAGTAACCCGGCAGCCGCTGATTTTCCTGAATTTCAGGGGACGCTCAGCGATGGACATCGATTCAAAACCCGCAGGTGGAACCCCCATCTGCGGGTTTTCTGTGTCCGGGTGACAATTCCCCCTATCGGACGTAGCGGAAGCAACTTGAAACTCGAAACCTTCAACTTGTTACCTCGCCGCAGCATCGAGGACGAATGCCGGCGCGGATGCCTGTAGGCCCCGCGCACCCTCAATCGGGCTGGCAAATCCCCCTTGCATCGCCCGTGCTTCCGCGTCATCTCAGGTGAACCTGCACGTCACCACCTTGGCAACCACCGACTCCTCCCGTACCCTCGTAGCCATTCCTGCCCGCTGGGGTTCCACCCGCTTCCCAGGCAAACCGCTCCACCTCATCGCCGGCAAGCCGCTCGTCCAGCACGTCTGGGAGCGCTGCCAGGAGTGCCGCCAGATCGACGACGTGATCATCGCCACGGATGACGCCCGCATCGCCGAGTCCGCCGCAGCATTTGGCGCCAAATTCGTCCTCACCGCCCCCGAACACCCCAGCGGCACGGACCGCATCGCTGAAGCTGCCAATTCCTTCCCCGATCACCGCGTCATCATCAATGTGCAGGGCGATGAACCCCTGATCTCTCCCGCTTTGATCGACGAACTCGCCCGCACGCTCCGCGACGACCCCGGTGTGAAGATGATCACCGCCGCCGCGCCGATCCACGATGCCGCGCAAATCAGCGACCCCAATGTGGTGAAGGTCATCTTCGACACCCACGGCGACGCGCTCTACTTCTCGCGTTCGCCACTGCCTTATGTGCGCAATCCCGAGGTCTGGCCGCGCAGCTACCGCCACCTCGGCATCTATGGCTTCCAGCGCAGTTTCCTGTTTCAATTTGTCGCCTGGCCGCCCTCGCGGCTGGAGCAGACCGAGTCGCTGGAGCAGCTCCGCGCCCTCGAAAACGGTTCGCGCATCCGTGTGGTGCTGACGGACGAACTTTCTCCTGGTGTGGACACACCGGAGCAGGCGGATGCCATTGAAAAGCATCTTCAAAAACAATCTTGTTGAACTGCGCCCCGATAACCTCCAACCGAGAAGCATCCATGAAATATATTTTTGTCACCGGCGGCGTCGTCAGTTCACTTGGCAAGGGCCTTGCCGCCTCCTCCCTGGGCACGTTGCTCGAACTCCGCGGCCTGCGGGTCATCATGCAGAAGTTTGACCCGTACCTCAACATTGACCCCGGTACGATGAACCCGTACGAGCATGGCGAAGTCTATGTGCTGGATGACGGCGCTGAAACCGACCTCGACCTCGGCCATTACGAGCGTTTCACCCACACCAATCTCTCCCGCCTCAACAACCTCACCTCCGGTCAGGTGTACCAGAGCGTGCTCGACAAAGAACGCGCCGGCAAATATCAGGGCCGCACCGTGCAGGTCATCCCGCACGTCACCAACGAGATCAAGGCCCGCATGCACGAAGTAGCCGAGAAGATGGGCGGCGACGTCATCATCACCGAAATCGGCGGTACCGTGGGGGACATTGAAGGACTGCCCTTCCTGGAGGCCATCCGTCAGTTTGGCCATGAGGTGGGTGTGGGCAATGTGCTCTACATCCACGCCACGCTGGTGCCCTACATCAAGGCCGCGCAGGAGCTGAAGACCAAGCCCACGCAGCAGAGCATCGCCAAGCTGCGCGAGATCGGTATCGCCCCCCACATCATCCTCTGCCGCACGGAGCATCCGCTGGATCTCGATGTGCGTGAGAAGATCTCCCTTTTCGGCAACGTGCCCATCGACTCCGTGGTCGAAGTGCGCGATGTCAAGCATACCATCTATGAGGTGCCCTTGAAGCTGCATGAAGAGCGCCTGGACGACAACGTCTGCCGCCTGCTCAATCTCAACACCCCGCAGCCGGACCTTGGCCGCTGGCGCAACTTTGTGCAGCGCGTCATCCATCCCACGCACCACGTGCGCATCGGCGTCGTCGGCAAATACATTGAACTGCAGGACGCCTACAAGAGCATCTACGAATCCCTCACGCACGCCGGAGCTGCCAACGACTGCAAGGTGGACATCATCCGTGTCGATGCCGAGAGCATCGAGAAAGCCGGGCCAGAACTCTACCTCGCCGGACTGCAAGGCATCCTCATCCCCGGCGGATTTGGCGACCGCGGCACCGAGGGCAAAGTCACCGCCGCCCGTTATGCACGTGAGAAAGGCATCCCATTCTTCGGGATCTGCCTCGGCATGCAGATCGCCGTCATCGAGTTTGCCCGCAACGTCTGCGACTTGAAGGGCGCCACCAGCACCGAGTTTGACAAGGCCACGGCGCATCCGGTGATCAGCCTCATGGAGGAGCAAAAAAAAGTGAAGCTCCTCGGCGGCACCATGCGACTCGGCTCCTGGGTCACCGACCTCGTACCCAACAGCAAGGCCTTCGAACTCTACCGCAGC
>NCCR01000277.1:5758-9699 GCA_002279765.1 Verrucomicrobia bacterium 12-59-8
CATCACCGAGCGCCATCGCCACCGCTTCGAGTTCAATTCCGACTACAAGGAACTCATGGAAGGGAAGGGCATGCTCATCTCCGGCACATCGCCGAAGGGCGATCTCGCGGAAATCATCGAACTCCCCTCGCATCCCTACTTCGTGGGCTGCCAGTTCCACCCCGAGTTCCTCAGCAAGCCGAACAACCCCCATCCGCTCTTCCACGGCTTTGTGAAAGCCGCGATGGCTCATCATGCGGTGGCGGATCCGGTTTGTTAGAGAATGACGAATGAGGGCAGGTTGTCCTCTGCCTGCCCGTCAGCATGGGGCTTGAGGATGCCTGAAAGTGTGTTCCCGTGGTCGGTCAAATTACAGGGAATATCCCCAAAGCGTCGATTGACCACCCCACCGGCTGTCTTGTAGCTTGTGGGTAAAATCACTCACCCCCCATGCGCTCCTCCAATCCCGCCCTCAACGACCACGTCTTTGAAAAATCGCGTACAGGCAATGCAGCCGATGGCGTGATGACGCTCAACGGCACCGTCCTCAAAACCGCCATCCTCACGCTGCTGTTGGTCACCTCGGCAAGCTGGAGCTGGAAGATCATCATGGGCGGCAGCGCCCCCGCCTGGTTCGGCTCGGCGCTCACCTTCGGCTGGATCGTTCCCCTGGCGCTGGCGCTGATCATTTGCTTCAAGCCCACCACAGCCCCGGCGCTCGCGCCCGTGTATGCGCTGACCAAAGGCATCATCGTCGGCATTATCTCCGCGCTCTATGAGCGGCAGTTCGGCGGCATCGTCCTGACCGCCGTCATGCTGACCTGCGGCATCCTCTTTGCGCTGCTCGCCGCCTACAGCACCGGTGCGATCAAGCCCACCGAAAACTTCAAGCTCGGCATCGTCGCCGCCACCGGTGGCATCTTTCTGTTTTACCTCGCCACCTGGGTGCTCGGCATGTTTGGCATTCAGATTCCTGGTCTGTTTGGGAATGGCTGGGTCGGCATCGCCTTCTCCGCCTTCGTCGTCGTCATTGCCGCGCTGAACCTCGTGCTGGATTTTGACTTCATCGAAAACGGCTGTGCCGCCCGTGCACCGAAGCACATGGAATGGTATGCCGCTTTCGGCCTGCTGGTCACCCTGGTGTGGCTCTACCTCGAAATCCTGCGCCTGCTGAGCAAGCTGCGCAGCCGCAATTGAACACCCTTTTGTCAGGCATACTTCAACCTTGTTCCATCCCATGAAAACCAGCCTCCTTTTCAGTCTCCTGCTCGCCAGCGCCTCGCTGAGCCATGCCAATCCTGAGATCGCCACGATCATCAGTCAGGAATACGGTGTCGCCACTTCCGTGGGCATCCTGCTGCTGCAATCTCCCCCCACCGCCGTCGATCCGGTGCAGTGGGCCGTCTATGCGCGTGATCCCTTCCGTCCGGGCGAGCTGGTGCGCGTCGCCCTCAGTGCCGGGCCCAGCGGCTGGGCACCGCAGCCCGCCGGAGGTGGGAAACTGCTCACCCGCGTGCCGGCCAGTGAGCTCGACTTCAGCCGCATCAAATTCCGTTCCTCGGACGCCCTGAAAGTCGCCCAGCAAAGTGCCATGCTGGCCAAGGTCAACTTCGTCACCGCCTCCTATCAGCTTGCCGCCAATGCCACCACCGGCGCACCCGAATGGGGGCTCTCGCTCGATGGACCTGAAGGCAATGAAATCGGCTTCATCGTGATCTCCGCCGAAACCGGTGCCGTGGTCCATCAGCAGTGGGGCAGCGAACTGGCAGGCAATGCTCCCGCCTCCCCTTCGCCACCTCGTTCCAAAGGCGAAAAGGCCGCCGACGACGTCAAACGCGCCGCCCGCAACGCCTGGGAATGGACCGGCGACACCGGCCTCGAAGTCGGCGACTTCTTCAAGAGGTTGTTTAAGGGCGGGAAGTGAGGAAAGTATTCCAGAGCTTTAGCTCGCTCTGGAAAACTCTGCGCTTCTCCCAGAGCAAGCTCATCCATTTTCCGTGGCAAGATTGCGACGGGCCTGGCAACACTATGGACCTTTCCAGAACGAGCTAAAGCTCATGACTACTTTGGGCTGGCTTACAGCTCCACCGCCTGGTTCATCACCGCGATCTGCACCTTGCTTTGGACATGCTTCGCATCCAGCGCGGCCTTGAGCGCAGTGGAGCGCTCTGGCTCTCCATGCACCAGAAAGACGTTCTTCTTCGGTCCATGCACGCGGTCAAACCAGCCGAGCAGTTCATCGTGGTCGGCGTGACCTGAGAAGGAGTCAAGGATTTCGACGTCAGCGTTCACTTTGAACTCGTCGCCCAGAATGTTTACGTGCTTGTGTCCTTCGCGCAGCTTCCAGCCGAGCGTATTCTCCGCACAGTAGCCGACAAAGAGGATGATGTTGTGGTCATTGCCCACGTTGTTGCGCAGGTGGTGCAGGATGCGCCCCGACTCGGCCATGCCTGAGGCGGAGATGATGATCGCAGCGCCTTTGAGCCTGTTGAGGCTTTTCGATTCATTGACATCGCGCACGAGTTGCAACCCTTCAAAGCCGAAGGGATCGGCGCGCATGAAAGCCGCCTCCCTCACCGTGGGTTTGAGTTCATCGACATGCAGCCGGAAGATCTCCGTGGCCTTCACCGCCAGGGGGCTGTCCACAAAAGTAGGGATCGACGGCAGGCAGCCCTCATGGCGCAGTTGGTCCAGTGTGTAAAGAAGCTGCTGCGTGCGCTCCACCGCGAAGGCGGGGATGATGAGCTTGCCCTTCTGCTGCAAAATGCGGCGGATGATCTGGCAGATGTGGTCGGTCGCATCCGTGGCGAGCCCATGCTTCCGCCCACCGTAGGTGCTCTCCATGATGATGTGATCCACGTTCTCGCATCCTTCAGGATCAGCCAGCAGATCATTGTTGGGCCGGCCGATGTCACCGGAGAACAGCAGCCGTGATTTTTTGCCCGTCTCGCGGTCATCGATGTCCAGCACCACCTGCGCAGAGCCAAGCACATGGCCGGCGTCGATGAAGGTCAACTGTACGCCGTCGGCGATGATCATCGGGCGGTGGTAGCCCACGGAAATAAACTGCCGCATGCAGCGCTCCGCATCCGCCATGCTGTAGCTCAGTTCCAGCAGCGGCAGATTGTCTTGTTCGCGGTGGCGGTTGAGCCACTTGATGTCGCTTTCATGAATGTGCGCCGCATCCGGCAGCATGACGCTGCACAGATCCCGCGTGGCCGGCGTGGCAAAGATGTTGCCGGCGAAGCCGCGCTTGCACAGGTGCGGCAGATTTCCGCTGTGATCAATGTGCGCATGCGAAAGCACCACGACATCGATCTGCTGTGGATCAAAGGGGAAATCGCGATTGCGCTCGAAGGCATCCTTGCGGCGGCCTTGAAACAAACCGCAGTCCAGCAGGATGCGCTTGCCGTTGACCGTGATGAGATGTTTCGAGCCGGTGGTGGTGCCAGCAGCACCGCAGAAGGTCAGTTTCATGATTGGTTGGAGAATGTAGGCCAGTTGCGCCGCAACTGGCAATCTGCAAAGCCGGTTGCGGCGCAACCGGTCAACTTCACTTCATCCGATATGCCTCCACCTCGGTGGTAAAAGCAAATTCGCGCGGGTATTCGCCCGCCAGCTTGTCATGCGAATCCAGATAAGTGATGCGGAGGTAGCGCACCTCGGCATCGGGAAAGCTGATCCCGGCGGTTGCAGCCTTGGCCAGTGTGAACGCATGTTTGCCCACTTCGCGGAAGTTCTGGCCATCGGTGCTGATGGAAATAGCGACCGTTTTGGTCGAGCCGACCGAGGGGACACTCACACGGACGAAGTTGACCGTTTTCGGCTGCTTGAGATCGACGGTGACGTGCTTGGGGAACTTGTCGGTGTTGCTGGTGGCAAAGCAGTTCGGTGGGTATTCCAGCAGGGAGCCGTCGGTGAGACCGGTGTCCCAGCCGTAGTTGTTCTTGTCACTGCATTCC
>NCCR01000278.1 GCA_002279765.1 Verrucomicrobia bacterium 12-59-8
TCTGGAACGGCACCTGGCCGCCTCAGTTCCCCACGAACAAGGACAAGACCGATGGATCTTGAAATCGAGATCGACAACCGTACCGCCGAGCTTGGCGCCTATGCCGAGTGGCGTGCCATGATGGTCAACTGGGGCGCCACCCAAGCCGAGTTCGACGCATGGGACGCATGGGGCGCTGACGTCCGCCGGCGCCGGGACATCCTGATCGCCCAGCGTGTCGCCCCTGATCTACCCACCGCAGTCGTTACGCCGGTCGAGGACTCCACCGCATACGGCGTTCTCCACATCGGCGCCGAAGAAGACACTTAAGTTCAACCCCGGAAGGAGCCTTCCATGACTATCCTGAACCCCGGCAAACCTCGTCGCCTCACGGCAGAATTCTACACGGCAGACAACAAGCCGGCGCGCGTGGACGGTTCGCCCGTCTGGGCCGTGAGCAATCCGGATGTCGCCGAACTTGAAACCACCCTGAGCGACTTCTCTGTTCGTGTCATCGCCAAGGCGCCTGGCACCTGCGAAGTGACCGCGACGGCCGACGCTGATCTTGGCGAAGGTTTCCGCGCGAAGGTGCTGACTGCCGCCTTCACTGTTCCTGAGCCCGAGGCGACCACTGGTTCGCTCGTGATCGGCGAAGAAGAAGTCCCGCCGGCACCGGAGCCAATCGCAGAGCCCGTGCCTGAACCCACGCCGGAGCCCGTGGTTGAGGCAGTCGCTCCTGAGCCTGTCGTCGAACCGGCGCCTGCTCCTGAGCCTGTGGTTGAGCCCGCTGCCCCCGTTGAGGAAGTCGCAGCCCCGGTCGTTGAGGAGGTTGCCCCACCGCCTCCACCTGAACCGCCTGCTGCCGATCCCGAACGACCTACCTAGTAGGTCCGATAACAAAGGGTGGGTGTAGCCTGCCCGTGCGGCGCCTCCTCAGAAATGAGGGGGCGTTTCGCGTTTCAGGGGTGCGTCCATCTTTGAGCGGACAAATCGGACATTGGCGCATCTCAAGAGGATGCCCGGACCATGCCGACACTGACGATCACCTCCGAGGACAATGAGGTCACGTACTCGAACTACACAGGCTCCGGGCCTTTGTCGTTCACGTTTGCTCACGCGGAGAAGTTGGACGTCAACGTCGATGTCGATGGAGTGACACTTGCCCAGTCGGCATGGGTTCACACGCCCGTCGTCTACGATGGTGGCAACAATGGCGGCACGGTCACCCTGGTCACGCCGGTCGCTGGCGCTGACGTCCGCATCTGGCGGGACATGGTACGACTCCGGGCGTCTCAATTCGGTGTTGGTGGCGCCAATCCGCGAGCGGTCGATGCGGAGTTCAACCGGCTCGTCCTCATGGCCCAGGATGCTCGTAGCGCCGTAGCCAGCCCCGCGCTTCTGGCGGCCATCGAAGCCTTGGGCGATTTGGGTGTGGACGACCTGGAGGCCATTGCGGCCGGCCTCGCCGGGAAGGCGGACAAAAACATCGCCAACACCTTGACCAAGCCGAATCGGATCGAGTTGGCGGCTGCGGAAACTGGCGAGGCCCTTGTAACGCAGGTGGGGACGTCGGCGGCCCCGAGGACGATTCAAGGCGCATTCGGATATTTTGCCAATCGGACCTTGGTGTACGGGGCGCCGGATAATACCGGCAATGGGATTCAAACCGCTTTATTCGCATACTCGAATTTCCCGTCGGGCCAAGGTGCAATTGCTATCGGTCTGTTGGCCAAGGGCGAGGTCAGCGGCACATGGACTACGGGAACATTTGAGAGCGGCGCACAGGGCCTTTGGGGCGAGGCGTACAGTTCTCGAGGCGGCACGCTGTTCGGCGCATACTTCGGTTTGAATCGCTCCGTCACCGCCGGCGGCCTGTCTCGTCTGGCAGAGTTCGACGCCTTTCGTTCGGTCAATGACCAATCTCTCGTCTGGCTTGAACTCGCATCGCCAGAGGCAAATAAGGGAACGATTACTGGATCTCTTACAATTGATGGTGGCGACACGATCACCGATGGCGCTGGTCTGCGGTACAATGTGATCACTGGCGGCACCGGCCCTGGCATCAAGTTTCCTTATGGCATCATGGCTGTTAAGCCGAGCGGCGGTGCCGCCCCCATCGAGAACGCCATCATCATCGCCGGCGGCTATGAGTTGGTTCATGCCTTCAACTTCAAGAGCCTGACGTTCTCCGGCGCTGGGATGTATTTCGGAAACAACCAGAAAATTCTCCGTGTCCGGAACGCGGCAAACTCTGCAGACCTCGACATCCTGAAGGTCGATGCTTCCAACCGCATTGATCTCTACAACAGCAAGCTGCTGGTCAACGCGAACGGCGCTGTCACTCAGAATCTTTCGTCCCAAAGTGATGCCTTCACTAGCATTCGAGTGAATACCGATGGGAACGGCGAAAAATATCTCACGTTCCGGGGTGTGAACACGGGCGTCCAGGCGCTTGAATGGAAGATTGGCATCTACAATAACACTGGTGACATCGGCGCGGCGCGCTATAACGACACGACCGATGCTTTCTTGGGCTTTGGGTGGTGGAGCCGACGGACGGACGGCGCGTTCTTTGTCCCAGGCGCCGCCGCTCGAACGACAGCCAGCGCCTCAAACGCATTCATGGATAGTGGCACCGGCGAGCTTCTTAGGTCGACTTCCGCGGACGAGTTCAAGACCGGCGCCGAAGACCTCGACGACAACTTCGCGCTGAAGATCGTAGAGGCATTCTCAGATACGGCGATCTACTACCGATCGCTTTGTAATGGGGACAATCCGAACTGGGGCTGGTACGGCGTCTCCGCGAACCGCTTGGCGGAAAAGGTGCCTCAGCTGGCGCTATACCAGACCTCGGAGGTGCGGCACACCCAGAAGACCCGCAAGGTCAAAAAGCTGGTGGAGAGCGTCCGAACCATCAAGGTCATGCGCCGCAAGCAGCGTGAGGTCGAAGTCGATGTGGTCGACTCGCGCGACAAGGCCGAACTCGCCGCGCGCCAGGTCGAAGCCGCCTTCAGGGAAATGGCCAAGATCCCCCCACTACCCGATGATGGCTGGAAGCCGCGCATGTCGAAGACGACTCGCATCGAAGACGTTTTCACACTTGTTCCCGAGATCGACCCGGAGACCGGCGAGCCCGTTTACGAAGACGTGCCTGAGACGGACCCCAAGACCGGCCGCTATATCATCGAGAACGGCCAGACGCGCATGAAGCGCGAGCAGCGAATGGCAGCTGTCTACGAGGAAGAAGAAGTCGAGATCGAGGAGCCCTTCCAAGAGGAAATCGAATTCGATGAACCATACATCGAGTCCGAAGTGGTTGAACTTGAGAAACCGAAAGTATCAGGTGCGGCCTACGAGCGGGCTGTCGTGGCCCTGGCTCGCGTCCTGCACCGCGCCTTGTCTAGAATTGAAGTCTTGGAGGCCCGATAATGTTCGAACTCTACACAGACAAGCGTGGCAAATGGCGTTGGCGGTTCGTCGACGTGAACACGAAGGACATCCTGTTCGCCTCGTCGCAGGGCTACACCGAACGCCGGGACGCAGACCGCTGCATCCTCCGGGCAAAGGGCTCGACGAACTGTGTGATCATTCTGCAACAGCCGGTCGGTTCCCCGCCCGTTCCGCCCCAGAGTTCAGAATGAGGTCCGAACGCGGGTCCGAATGAATCGCTGGATGTGTGGTGGTTCGGGAGAGACTTGAACTCTCGACCTCGCGATTATGAGCTATACGCGCCCATCGTGTTTACTACAGGCGTTCTGAACTTTCGCCCTTTGTTCACGAACTGAAATCATTGGGATTATTGTGACGAGTCCGAGCGATGCGCCAGACGCATCCGCTGCGCCGTCACCGCCTGATCGTTTGACCTGTGCATGTAATGGCTGAGGGTCTGGCGTTGCTTGTGCAGCGACCGGGCCTGAAGGAGTGTGTCAGGGACGCCGGCACTGCCCAGCTCTGTCAGCCCGCCATGACGGAACGACTCGAGCGTGACGTGTTCGCCGAGGCCAGCGTGTTCCCGGATGCGGCGTGCGATCTTGTCGGCGTTCTTGATCTCGACCCACTCGCCGGCGAACACCCGTGTTCCCACCTGGCGCTCTCTCATGCAGAGGGCAGGGCCCGGCCAGCGGATCATCTTCACCAGCGACTCCAGTTCGGGGAACATGCAGACCATTTCGCCATTGGGACCGACATCATCGAGGGGTTGCCATGCGGAAGTCTTCTTCGCCTTGCCCTTCGACGTCTTGTCCGAACCGACCCAGAGCGCATTGGGGTTCTCTGCCGGCCGCCACTGAGAGCGCTGGACGCTGCCGAAGACTTCGGTGGGCCGGATGTGCATGTCCCAGCAGAGACGGGCGCCCAGCGCCACGCCTGTCTCACCTAGAGCAATTGCAGCGGACACGAAGGAGGACAGTTCGGCATAGGTGGCCGGAACGGTCTCGGACTTCTCACGGAATGAGGGCTCGACCTTCTCGAACGGGTTCGACTCCGGAATGATCTTGTGATGGTAGACGAACATCTTGTTCCATGCGTACCGGGCCTGCACGAGGCAGCGGTTGGCAATGCCGATGGAATGCTTCTCAGCCAGGCGCTCGTATAGCTTCAGCGCGAACAGCGGCGAGAACGTGCCCAGCATCTTCTTCTCGATCGGCGTGCCAGCTTCCCGGACGTCCATCATGTAGCGGGCATGGCGCTCGTACTCAGCCTGAGCGGTCTTCGACAGGGACTTCACATCCTTGTGGGCGAGGAATTCCATGAGCAGCCAGCCGAACGAGCCGGGCAGGTAGGCGACGGACTGAACTCCATTGCGCCAGTCCTTCAGCGCGTCGTTCAGCTCGGCCGCGATCTGGAACGCCTCGAGCGGGTCACTGCCGAGGGCGCGATACTTGAGCGGGCAGTCCTTCTTCCGGTCCTTCGACGACGGTTGCCAGGACCAGAGGGTCTTCCCGTTCGCAAGGGGCTTGCCATAGACGTTGGCGGGGCGCTGTACGGTCACTAGTCGAGATCCCCCACGCTGGCCTGCTCGCCTCTCAGACGCTCCAGAACCTCGTCCAGTTCGATCTTCAGCCATGCCTGACGCTCTCCCGGGCGTTTGTAGGGGCGTGGATATAGGCCCTTCTGGACCTGTGCCCTGAACGTCTGTGTATCAGGAGAGCCGTCCGGTTTGAAGATGCCGACGTAGGCCGCAGCCAAGTCAGCCTGCAGGCGTGCCGGCCATCCGGGGAGGGACGCCGTGTTCATCTACCCCTCCTGCTTCGGGAGGAGGGACAGCAGGAAGGCGCGGTCGGCGTGGGCTTCGCTTGCCCAGTCGTGATAGGCCAAGTGGCCTAGTCGTTCCAACTCGTCAGCCCGCTCCCTCACTTCAGCAACACGCTTCCAGTCGATGCTGGGGGCGGGGGAGAGGGAGAGGAGTTCTTTCGCGTTGAAAAACAGCCACGCTTGAAGGTCTTTTGCTGTTCGCACGCGGTCTGGTGTTTCGCCAAGTTCGTAAGCGGCCTCTGCCTCAGCCAGCAACCTCCGCCCCTCCGCACGCTCCTCATCTGTCAGCCCACTGACAGTGGGGGCGCTCAGCGCAGCGACCTTGACCGGAATAGACAAAACGCTCAGGCTTCCATCCTCAAAACTGAAGCTGATTTCTTCCCCGTCATAGTCGGCCCACTCGTCGCTTTCGGGATTGCGGATGGCCTCGTAGATGTGGAGCAGGTCTTCTTGC
>NCCR01000279.1 GCA_002279765.1 Verrucomicrobia bacterium 12-59-8
GGCTTCCGCCGCTTCGGAAAACACACGCGGCAGATCTCACAGGAAGTGCCATCGCAGCCACGTGCCGAGCAGTGCTCCCTGCCAAAGTAGATGATCTGCAGATGCAGCTTGTTCCACGATTCCTCGGGGAACAGATGCTTCAGATCACGCTCGGTTTGCAGCACGGAACGGCCATCCGTCAGCGCCCAGCGCTGGGCCAGGCGATGGATGTGGGTGTCCACCGGAAACGAAGGAACGCCGAACGCCTGCGCCATCACGACTTGGGCTGTTTTATGCCCCACGCCGGGAAGCCGCTCCAACGCCTCCAGCGAGGCAGGCACCTTGCCGCCATGCTCCGCCAGCAGGATGGCGGAAAGGTTCTTGATGGCTTTGGCCTTCTGCGGCCCCAGCCCGCAGGGACGCACGATCGCTTCGATTTCATCAAGCGGCGCGGCGGCGAGTTTCTCCGGCGTACGCCCCAGACGAAACAGCGCAGGCGTCACCAGATTGACCCGCACGTCGGTGCACTGCGCTGAAAGCAGGACGGCGATCAGCAGGGTGAAAGCGTCGCTATGATCCAGTGGGATGGGGGGATCCGGGTAGAGCTGCGCCAGCCGACTCCGGACGTAATCCGCGCGCTCCTGCTTGGTCACGGCTGCAGATCAGGAAAAGGGCTCACTCCGAACTGCGCTGAATGCGCCCCACCATGCGGCGGATGTGCTCATAGCCCATGCGCTCCTTCATGATGGACAGGCTCTTGGAAAACGACCCCCATTTAATGACGCGGATGTTCACATTGCGCACGCCCCAGGCGTTCATGGTGGCCTTGTCGGGCTTGTAGAGATCGATGGTGTTGGTGCCGACCAAGGCGGAGCCGTAGTCATCGACCTGGTAAACGTAAGGCAGCCCTTCGATCTGGAAAATCGTGCCTACCGGATAGACGGACCAGTCGGCAGCAGCGCTGCGGACGTTCCCGTACTTGAGCTGGGTCCCGACCGCTGTTTTAGCACCGTACACAATGTGGTCAGATTCGCCATGCGTGTAGGCCGTGGTACGAACCGAGGTGATGCGTGTGGACTTACCCAGAAAACCGGAGGATCCACAGGAGGCCAAAAGGCAGGAGAGGAGAATGAGGAGAAGGCGGGAGTGCTGGCGCATTTTATTAACAAATACGGATTGTTAACTTTCCTGTTAAAGCATTTATTCTGGGTCAAATCGTCGCCGAAATCAATCTTTGATTTCGACCCCGCTCCTTACGTGGGACTTCCGCCACAAAAACCGCCCTGCCACGGACAAACACCAGTGACAGGCGGCCAGACGCGGCATGGACTCCAAGACGCAAGCCTCGATCACGCTCCGCCTTTTTTGGTGGCTGCGTCCTTCTTGAGGACCTTGGTCAGCTTTTTGGCGAAGTTTTCGGGGGTGGTGGCATCTGCCAGGTGGTCCAAGGTGGTCTTGCCTGCGGCATCGAGGAAAAAGACCTGCGGAATGGTCTCCACCTTGAATCCTTCCGAGAGTTTGCCGTTGGCTTCATTGTCGATGTCCAGATAGGCCCAGTTGAACTTGTCCTGCAACGGCTGCACCAGGCTGCTCGGATACACGTCCTTGACCATGGACTGGCAAGGACCGCACCAGGAGGCCGAGAAGATCATGACGATGGGCTTGCCGTTTTCTTTGGCCGCTTTCAGCACGGCGGAAGAGGTGGTGAAAAACTTCGGGCTGCCTGCGGGGAAATCGGCGGCATGAAGGGTGATCGAGCACCAGGCGGCGAGTAGTAGAAGGGCTTTTTTCATGAGGAGAGGGGATCAGGCTGGCGGAGTGGAACGCAGCGCCTGCGCGATGACGACGAGCCGTTTCCAGCACGTCCAAAGTCCACCGACAAAGATCAGCGTCAAGGCGATCAGGATGCCGCAGCGTTCGCGCCCCATGAGGTGCTGGACCATTTCGATCAAAAGCCCGCCACAAAGCACGGCCATGCGGTGCTGCTTGGCCATGGGGCCCCGGAAGTCGTGCCTGCCGGTCAGGGAGGCTCCCAGCACGCGGATGTAGGCCGTCCACACCGCCGTCACGGCGCAGCACCAGCCGAGCGGGATGACTTGGAAAAGCTTCACCACGCCGGGATCTCCCGCGCCGCTGTAGCCAGCCCCCACCATGATCAGCACATCCGCCACGCGGTCCGGTGCGTCATTGTAAATGGCTCCCACCGGCGAGCCTTTGCCGCCTTCCACCGCCACCATGCCGTCCATCAAATTGCACAGCAGCCGCAGTTGGATGCAGACGAGCGCACCCAGCCAGACGGAGAGAATGCCAGCGGTGCTCGTTTGATCGCCAGCGACCATGAAGCAAGCCATCGCGCCGCCGGCAAAGACAACGCTCAGGACCGAGATCGAATTCGGTGTCACACCAGAGCGTGCCAGCCAGCCGGCCATGGCATGCGCCCAGCGGGTGTCGCGGGATTTTAAACTGCGGCGTGACGCCAAATGTTCCTGGGGCACGCTCATCAGCAAAAGGAGACCAGGCTTAACGTCTGACGGACTTCCAACTTACAACGCGACCATTCACAAATTCCGCCACTCCTGCGGTGTAGGGAATGTAGGTCACGGCAGTGCCGCCGCCATAATAGGGGAAGCCGCCGTAGCCATAGGGTCCCCACCCGCCGTAGCCATAAGGTCCCCACCCGCCACCGAAACCACCGAAGCCAAAGCCCATGTTCATGCTCATGGAGCGCACGGGGCGCTGCCCCTCATAGACCCAGTTTTCGCTCTGACGGCCTCGATTGACCCCGAATGACATGCTGTCTGGCCGACCCCATGCCAGGAAAACGGCATCCCGCGTCATGCCCTCGCGGATCAAGCCGCTGGCGACGAGTTGCTGGTCTCTGCTGCTGAGCTGGCCATACATCGCCGAGTTTTTCTGGATGCGCGTCTGCGGTGTCGAGGAACACTGGACTAAAAAGGCGGTGGCGATCACCGCTAAACCGAGGCGGAGGAGCGAAAGCGTTTTCATGGTGGGTCTAGCTTGTTGTCGTGGAGGTTGATTGTCGAACGTTCTAGTGACTCATTTTTGGAGGGTACGTTCATCTTTGCCAAACAAGGAAACGCGCAGCAGCATCACCACGGATGCCACCAGTACCGTCCCGGCAAACCACCAGGGCCAAAGCCTGAGCGACTCCGCGAACACACGCGGGTCGTCCGGGCTCAGCTTCAAATGGCCGGCCACCCAGCTCGTCTGCCAGCCAAAGAGCAGCGTCAGCATCCCGTAGGCCAGATTGATCGTCAGCCCGCGAAAGCTCAGCGCCGTGGCGCGCTGCGCGGAGTCCACGATTTCATTGAGATAATGCGACAGGAAGAACTGCAGGAAGCGCATGCTCATGAACAGCGGCACCACCAGCGCGATCCCCGCCCAGCCCGGCTGCGGATGCGCCGCCGCCATCAGGCCGCCAAAGACCACGAGGGCCAGCCAGGTGAAATTCTGCCGCGCCGTCATGACCTTGGCGCTCTTTTCCATCCAGCTCGCGGTCACCAGACCGAGCAGTGACACGCCGGTGCCGATCACCCCATACCAGCCTTCCTCGATGCCGACGAGGCGGTAGAAATTGCTCGCCACCGTGAGGAACAAACGGATCACGCTGTCAAAGACGAGGCCGAACAGGATCAACGCAAACGCTGCCTTCGTGCGCCAGATCCAGCCGCCGGTGTGCAGGATGGAAACCCAGGTCTCCCGGATGCTTTGCAACAGGGAGGTTTTCGGGGCAGGGGCGCGCAGCTCCGTCATGCGCAGTGTCACCACCAGGCAGGCCACGGCGGAGCCCAGGCACAGCAGCAGCGGCAGTTTCATGGCCACGGGTTTGGGCACTGTCACATCCAGTCCCAGATAGTGAAAGGCGCTTGTCAAGGTGTCCGCATCATACAAGACCGCGCCGGTGATGGATGACACCACAAAGCCGAGCGCCATCCCGCGCGAGAGTTTCGCCATGATCTGCGGCCAGAGCGTGGTGCGCTGCGCCACCGGCAGCGAATCATACGCCAGCGCCTCATCCGCGCCGCTGGCGCAGGCCTCGGCAGCACCGCTGAGCACGCGGTTCACGACAAACAGCCACAACACGAGGTCATGCTGCCCCGGCTGCATCAGGCACAGCACCGCCATCTCCAGCACCATCAGCACGCCCGCCGCCACCACCAGCGGCCTGCGGCCAAAGCGGTCTGCCAGCGCCCCGGATGGCACCTCCAGCAGCACGCTGGTCAGCGCCCAGACCACGTTGAGCGCCGCAAATTCGCCGATGCTCAGCCCGAGATCGAGGAACAGAATCGTGAACACCGGGTAGTAAAACCGGCAGTTGAACAGGATTCGGAACCAGACAAAAAGGCGCGCATTGGAGTGCTCAGGCATGCCACTCTCTACGATGCAAATGAGGGGGCGGGCAAGCAAAGCGCCCGCTCATTCACGAACTAAAACCGCACCCGCAGATACGTGCCGAGCACGGATTACTGTTTCCAGGCCGCCTTGCTGCGCTTGGAATCGAGCATGTAGAAGACGTCGAGGTCCATGGAAGCGGTGAGCTTGAAGGTGAGCCCCAGCGGCACCAGGCGGTTCTCGGTGGGACGCCGGAGATGCAGGTCCATCAGACACTCGTCGCTGGCGAAGATCCGTGTCAGCGGCCCCAGCGGTTGCGGCAGCGTCCAGGCGAGCTGCATGCGGTGCCGGGTGCGGTTTGCCGTGGAGGGGGCGCCCTGGTTCTCGCGCCATTCCATGCGGTTGCGCCAGTCCAGGCGCACCTGCTTGGACAGGTTGTAGTGCGGGTTGATTTCCAGCTCCGGGCGGAGCTGGTCGTAGCGGTCGTGCGTGGCGGTGTTTTCGAGTCTGAACATCGACAAGCCCAGCCCGAGATCCAGCCATGGCGACGCGGCAAACTTCACGCGCGGGCTCACCATCTGCCCATAGGAGCCATCCACGGCATCGGCGAAGGCTCCCATGAACACACTGCCCGTCCACGGCGGTTTGCGGTAATAGTCCACATTCACCCAGAGCCACCACTCATCGGCATGCGCGGGCAGCGTCGAAAGAAAGCCGAGGACTATCAGCAGCAGGCGCATCGGCCGGTTCGTTAGTAAGATGCGCCGACGATTTCGTTGGTCATGGCATTGATCCGCTGAATGACTTCGTCCGTCTCTTCCTCGGTCACGTTCATGTCACGCAGCGTCTCCACCAGATGTCCGGTGAAGAGGGCGAAATGATGTCTGGTGATGCCGCGCCCATGATGGCTGTGTGCCAGCGGGCGGCCGCTGTATTCGAGCGGGCCGCCGGTGGCCATCATAAAGAACTCGCGCTGCATGGCGTGCAGCTTCTCCAGTTCGGTGTGTTTGAAAAACGGCGCGAGTTCAGGGTCGGCCAGCACACGGACATAAAAGGCGGGGATGAGGGCGGTGATCATGGCTTCGCCACCGAGACGTTCATAGAGAGAAGGGGTGTTTGGCTTCATGCGGTGCCAATAAGCACAAACAACGCCTTCATGCCGGGGCAAAGCGACCGGGGACAAATGAGGTGCAGTGAATGCCAGCAGACGCGTGATGCGCACGCAAAAATGACATACAATCCCATTGCGCCTCTGGCACTAAACATGCCTATGAGATAGGAATGTCATATCTTCAGCGACTGCATCTCGACAATCCCGTGGCCTGCGA
>NCCR01000280.1 GCA_002279765.1 Verrucomicrobia bacterium 12-59-8
CCTCGCCAAAGCCTACGCCGCCAAAACCCCCAAAACCCTCCAGCGCGACCTCACCGAACTCACCCAGCAAGCCCTCATCGAACGCGACGGCCGCAAAGTAAGGGCAAGGCGTGAGCTGATCTTCGCCTTTCTGCCGCTGAAGAAGCGGGGGTGAGGCTGCTGCCAGCAAGTGTAGTTGGAAAGCGCTGGCTCCCGGCAGGAAACCACCTCCAGCACATCCAGTGTGGGATCGCTGATCAGCCTGCGATGATGGGCCGCCCACTCCGCAACATTTCCGATCTCGCCTCCGAAAGGTGCTCCTTCACCTGCGCCACCGCCTGCCCCGCAGTCAATGGCCTGTGCCGCATCTGTGAAAGCTCTTGATTGGTCCGCAAGACTCTCTGGGAGGGCGGAAGAACCCCCTTTCGCATTGCTGCAGGATTCACCGCCTTCAGCTCGGAGTTTTGCATCGTCGGGTTCATGGGGCTCATGGTTCAATGGAATGACGTATTCTGTGAGACAGTCATGTCAAATTGGGACTTTTCAAGCCAATGAAAGACAAGTAGCTGCTCGGGAGCAGGTTTCCCCACGCCTGGAAAAACGGCCTCCGGCACTGCCTGGAGCCCCTCTCCTTTGACCTCGCCAGCGCCGAAGGCATCAAGGAAAAGGCCCACAAGGTACTGGGCCGCATGCTCAGCGTCCAGGCCTCCAGCGAGCCCTTCAAGCTCTACCTTCTCTTTGGTACGACCGAGGACGAGTTTAGGCATTGCCTATTAAATGATCGTTAAAATATCCGAGAAAAATACCCATCGAAAACGAACTCGTTTACGCAGACGCAGCTGCTAGGTTCACCTGTCTGCCACCGAATCATGCCGGACATGTTTTCTCAGAGGCGGTACTAAGCCGCATCCAACGGCGCGGAGATAAGGGTTTGAATTTCTGTGTACAGGGGAATGTCAGCAGACACCTCCACGCTCACAATGAGACTGTAGGGCAGCGGTTTCTTGTGACAGCGGTGCCAGGGGGAGTCTCTTGGAAAGCTTCTTGATGCCCACCAGCCTTTCACGGGATAAACAGCAATGAGGTTCATCGACGCCAAGTCAGCCGCATTGCCTTGCCACACATCCTGGATCAGAGAGCCTCCCTTGCCACGGAGTTTAGGCCCGAGAGCCCAGGCCCGGTCATTCAGAGATTCTGGTTCTGCGCCTTCCTCTGCTTCGTCATCATCCTCATTTGCCTCTGCAGACACATGCTGCATGAAGACTTCTTCGCTTTCGTCCTTATGCCTAACTCGGAAGCGCAGCAGAGCGCCACCATAGCGATACCGGGAGCCAGGAATACGGTTGCTCGCGGAGGGATTGGGAGCGGTGAAGTACGACAGAGTGACTCGCATCGTACATGTTGGGTGACCCAGATCGCGAAGGAGTCCAGCCGGCAGCATCAGCCGATGCACATGGCATTCATTAAGGCTCGCGCCACCCGCACTGCCCTTATAGGGAGTGAGTTCATCCTCGCGAAGCAGCGTCACTTCCTGCTCTGAACTATGTGAAGCACGCGACGCATCAGGCTCTCCATAGCCGTAGCAGCGAAGCAGTTGATTGAACTGTTCTCGGGTCTGTCTTGTGAACGCCCGATGCGGATTCAGTCCTGCCAGCATGGTGTCTGACCAACGTGCTGAGTGCACCAGCAGCCCCCGAACCGTTTCAGGCTTCAAATGCGGGTAGGCCGCAAGAATCGACGCGGCCATATGGGCAGCTAGGGCAGAGGCGGCGCTGGTTGCCCGAAAGGGGGCTAGGGGGCGGATTCTAAAATCGGCAGAGGTGCTCAAAAGATCCAGCGAATCGCGACGTTCAACGCTGCCATCTGGGGCTCTGGCGACGTTTCCTCCCTCCATGACGATTTCGGGTTTGATGGGCCAGTGCGCCTGCCACTTACATGAGGTGCGGCTTAACGGGCTCAATTCACCGCTGGGTGCGATCGGCGTCAGTAAACTGGATTCCGGGTCTGTCTCAAGTACGTGGCCACGGCGAGTTACGGCACCGACAGTCACAACATTCCATGCCTGCGCAGGGTCCTCAATCTGGCTCGTTAAATTCGTGGCTGTATATTCATAGTCCGCATCCAGGGCAAGGGCATCCACATTGCCAGCAGATACGATGATCAGGCGTTTGGGTTCACCTTCTTCTTCCGCTCCAAAGGCGCAATTGTCCATGGCAGCGGACCACGCTGAGGGCTGGCCAAGAATGTCACCAGTGGCAGTCACCGCCATCACGTAAACTCGTTTGCGGTTTGATGCTCCGATATCTGGAATGTTAACTGCCTGGACTGTCACGGCCCCATAGTTTTGGGGTTCATGGGGGACATTCGGGTCAATCAATTTCACCCCTTCCAACCGGTGCATCTGATTCCAGTCACCTCCTTCAAGCATCAAACTTCGCAGGTCCGAATATGCGGCAAGTCCCGCCATGAGAGTGCCATGCCCGCTGCCATGCTCAGAATCGCTTGAGTCACCATCTGGAAAAATTGTATGGTTGTCTCCTTCCGCGAGTACGGGTGCGAGCAGTGGGTGTCCTCGGTTGATTCCTGAATCCAGAATGCAAACTGCCGGGGCGTCTTCAGCGGGTGGAATCATGCGCTCTATTGCTAACGTGATCCATTCGTGCTGCTCATCCCCTGAGAGATGACTGAGTTCATAATGCCAGGGACGTGCAGCCCGGATTTCTGCCAGCGTGTTCAGCAAATTCAAAGAACCTGCAAGCTGCTGAAGCGTGCCGCTTCCCACCATGATGATGTGTTCGGGAAGCTTGAGTTTTTCCGGCCTCAGAGTCAGGCCGACTTGCGCAGCCCATGTTTCAAAGGCCTGCACGTTCGGGGGCGGGTTTCGACGAATCCAAAACTGCCACCAATGGACGGTATCGTCTGCAGGCATGGGCTCGGAATCAGTCCACAAAGACTGCAAGGCCGCCCTTGCGATCCGCCTGACATTTGCCACCCAGGAATTAGGAATGTTGCCGAATTCTGTCAGTTCTTCTCCATACTTTTTGAACTTTTCTGCCAGAGCGGGTAGCTGACCATACGGGACATGTAGCAAAACACGGGTGAACTCCTTTCCGTCTTCGTTCCTCAGTGGTCTGGCTTGCAGTAGTGTAATTTGGCTTCCCGTGGTGAGCTTATGAATGTCCTGAGCGGACAGCGGATACTCGGGCTCTGAATCAATTTCGATGATCAGATCCACTCGTCCCGGCATTTCATTCAGAATTCGCTCGCGCTGAATGTTGTCCCATTCCATCTCGACTGCCTGCACTTGGGCTGACAGGGAACGATAATGCTCCGCGCGTTCAATGTTGTTAAACCTTGGTAAAGCACGCTGACCCGCGGCTGCATTCACTCTCGTCGGCTCTGTCGCAATCGTCAGATGCCGCAGCGTCGGTTTGGGCGACTGAAAAAATGGAAGCTGATCACCAGGCACAGCGGTAAAGTCAGTGGTTCAGGAAAAGCCTTCGTTCCGTCAAAGCAGAAATCAGCATTGGTGTCGTGAGAGCCTTGTGCCCTCGAATGAGCATTTCCTTGGTGGCCTCTTCACACGCACGGGTGATTTCAGCATAGCTCAAACCATTGGCGGCCTTCAGCACCGTGGGTTTGTTCAGCTTGGCCGATTTCAATCCTCTAAGCCGGGCCTCGATGGTCTCCCACACGTGGTTTTCTTCCGGCAGCCCAAATTCGATGAGATCGTCAAACCTCCGATACAGCGCTTTGTCGAGGCGGTCGCCATGGTTTGTGGCGGCAATCACAAGGCTGTTGCTGGTGAGCTTTTCAATGAACGTTAAAAAACTGTTCAGCAGCCTGCGCATCTCGCCCACGTCGCCAGTAAAATCCCGCGTGTAGCCGATGCTGTCAAACTCATCAAACAAATAGACCGCTCTCGTGCGGTTCACAGTTTCGAAGATCACACGGAGCTTTGAAAGCGAATCACCTAGGTAGCGGGTGATCAGACTGTCCAAACGCACCACAAAGAGCGGGAGGGCAAGCTCAGCAGCGAGCGCCGCCGCCGTCATTGTTTTTCCGCAGCCAGGCGGACCAGTGAAAAGTAGACGCTGCCGGGGCCTGAGCCCGTGCTCTTTCAGTCTGCTCAAATTTTGCTGCTCCTCAAGAATGCGGCCCACGCGCAGGCGCAAAGGATCAGCCAGAATGAGATCGCTGATTTTGCAAGTGGGCTCCACATGCTCCAGCAACTCCGCCGCCTCTCCTTGAGGCTGCGCGACATGAAAAATGGAAATGTTGGACTTGGGCGTCGCCTTTCGCTGTTTCGCCTTGTCCACCAAGGCCTTGAGCTCTGCTGCCAGAGCTTCGTGGCCACGACGCGCCTCCGCCGCCGCCATCTGAAGGGCGATGGCATAAAACCGCTCATCATCGCCAACACCGTGGCTTTGAAGCAGTGCTTTGATCTGTGTGGCAGTGGCCATTCGGGTTAAATTTGTCCTATAATGTAAGATGTTGTCTCATTCAATGCATCAGAATAAGTGAGGCTCATTCATTGATTCAAGTCTTTGGAAAACAATGGTCTATGTAAACGGTTCCCATATGGAAGCTCGGGGTGGGTTTGAAAGAGCATTGCGGTTCGTGCCCCCCCCCCTCACCGATCCCAAAAATCCGGCACCTCCTGCGGCACCTCGACCATCCAGCTGCCATCGCGCTTCAAGCGTGACGCGATGCGCCCATCCAGCTGCGTCTCGATCTCCTTGCGGTACAAGTTCGCATCCAGCAGGGTCCACTTGCCGGAGCGGAGCTGGAGGAGCTCGGCGATGCGGCTGCGGGTGACGGCGCCGGAGCCTTTGTCCAGCGCGGCGCCGCTGCCGATGTCTTCGATGTAGATGACGTCGTACTTCGCGTAATCGCGCGCGGCGCGGAAGTCCTCAAGGTCCACGGCGGGGATGAGGTGGGCGATCTGCGGGCCGCGATGGCCGGTGGTGGTGGGGATTTTCCAGTGACCGCGTGCGGCGGCGGACTGCAGGCAGGCGAGCGCTTGCTTCAGCACGTGCGTCTTGCCCACGCCGGAGGGACCCAGCAGCGAGAGCCACCTGCGGGGCTGCTCGCGGTGAATGACGGCGCTGCAAAAGGCCTGCACCGCCGGCAGTACCTCGCGCAGACCGGGGTGGTAAACCTCAAACCGCCAGGGCCATGCGGCCACGTGCGGGTGGAGTGCTGCCTCGGCCTCTTCAGGCGTCGCGGGCGGGGGCGTTGGCGCGACCGTTGCGCGCAGGAGTTGGGCGGGTGTGGTCATGGCGTGGGGATCAGTCAAAAGGGATAAGTGAGCCGAGCGAAGCGAGACAGACGACCGCAGGAAGCTCGAAGGGTGAGTGAAGCGAATCAAAAGTGAAAAGGGGGTGAAGCTGAAGGGCTGGGTCTTTCGCGTCCTCGTTCTCCTAGTTGATTCGCTGCGCACGGCAGCACTTGAGCCTGCGCGACGCTGGCAGGACAAGGGTGGGGGGCAGGGGTGCTGTGGGTCATGGGTTCAGTAGGCTGGTTCGTTCTCGATGCTGGATGCTGGATGCCGGATGCTTGGCCCTTTTGACTTTTGACTTACCCCTTTTGACTACAGCCTCACGCATACCTCCCCGGCGCATTCGCGCTGTCGCTGCGGGCAGCAGCAGGACGTGTGCTG
>NCCR01000281.1 GCA_002279765.1 Verrucomicrobia bacterium 12-59-8
GAACATGGTCGCAGCGGTTCAGACCGAACCCCGCACCGCCGAAGTGGCGATGCCACTCGCTCCCACAAGCCCTAGCTGTGGAGGCATGATGAAAACATGTACTTCAAGAAAGGGGCGCACCCCCGGCACCAAGTTTTGGGGCTGCATGCGCTATCCCGTGTGCCGGGGAAGTTCATCCATTCACGAAGAACTGAAACCAGCATAAGCGGCATGACCAAGAACAACTACATCTTCGTCGATTTCGAAAGCGTGCAGGACATTGATCTGACGCTCATCGAAGGCAGGCCCGTGAAGGTGTTTCTCTTCATTGGAGAACAGCAGAACAAGATGAGCGTGGAACTGCTGATGCAGGTGCATCGCTTCCATGACCAGGTGCAGCTGATCAAACTACAGTGCACCGGAAAAAACGCGCTGGACTTCGTGCTCGCGCATCACACCGGTTTACAGGCGGCGGCAGACCCAGATGGCTTCTTCCATATCTTGTCCCGCGACAAAGGCTTTGCAGCGCTGGTGGCTCATTTAAAAGACAGAAACATTTGGGCCGCGCGCACTGAAGTGTTTGCTGAAATCCCGGCACTCATGGATGTACGCAAGCTCACACTGACCGAACGCCTGGAGCGGGTAAAGCTGCGGCTCAGCACCATGAAACAAACGGACAACGATGGGCGTCCCAAAAAGCGGACCACCCTCCGCACCGTGATTCACTCTGTCTTTCACAAGCTGCTTAGTGACGCAGAAGTGGAGGCAGTGATGGACGGCTTGAAACAAAGGCGCTGGATCGATTTTGCAGATGAGAAGGTGGCGTATCAGTTCTGATGTGCTGGCACCAGTAAGAACTCACTGCCCGTAAACATCGATCCACTGCAGACCGCTCTTGGAACCGGGCGGCGTGAAGTAGCGGCGGCCGAGGTAGGTGCCTTTCACCTCACGCATCGAGCCACCTGCAGGGTGGCTGGCGCGAGTGAGCACCGGTTTGCCGTTGTAGGTGCCGTTTTCGTCGGGAACGGTACTGCTGCAGGAGGCTGTCAGCAGGACACAAAAACCAAGGGCAATGGAGGCAATGTTTGGGCGTTTCATGGGTACTGACTTAAACGCCTTCGCAGCGAAGCTTGGTGCACCAATCTATCGCATTACGATATTCACGTGTTTTTGGAAGCGCCCTCAACCTGCGGCCTTGCCTTCCTTCGTACAATCCGCTTTCATTCAGCCAATCCCGGCTGGCCATGCACCCACCTTACGACCTCTTTTCCCGCCTGGCTGTCATGGCTGGTGCGCTGCTATTTCATACCATGCCAGCGCTGGCTGCAGAACCCAATACGCTCACGCTGCAGGAAAAGGCGGCGGGCTGGAAGCTGCTGTTTGATGGGCGCAGCACGGCGGGCTGGCATACCTATGGGAAGAAAACAGTCACGCCCGGATCATGGAGAATTCACGACGGCTGCCTCGTCCTCCCTCCGGGCAATGGGCGTCCGAATGGCACCGGTGGCGATCTGGTGACCAATGCTCTGTACACAAATTTCGAGTTTCACTTTGAGTGGCGCGTCGGACCTGTGGGCAACAGCGGAGTGGAATACCTCTTTACCGAAGGCGAGAAGCGAACGGCCAACTTTTATCCCGGCGACACCGGCGACAGCCCGGTGGGCTTTGAATACCAGGTGCTGGATGATGCGCCGCACGCGAAGAACGCGGCGAATCGTCTTGCGGCTTCCATCTACTCGCTGGTCACGCCGGTGGGCAAAACGCTGCGACCGGTGGGCGAGTTCAATCAGGGACGCGTCATCGTGGACGGTCATCACGTGGAGCACTGGCTCAATGGCCGCAAGGTGGCCGAGTGTGAGCTGGGCAGCCCGGAGCTGCAGCGCATCATCGCCAGCAGCAAGTACAAGTACTACCCCGGCGTGGGCGTGAAGCGCGCCACACCCATCGCTTTGCAGGATCACGGGGCGAAGGTGGCGTATCGCAATCTCAAGCTGCTCGAGCTGCGGCCCTTGGTCGGCGGCGCGCCTGACCCAGTTCCATCACTTTCACCCGCGCCTACCGTCGCGCCGCCCACGGTCGCCGGCACGACACCGATTCAAGCCAGTGACTGGTGCGTGTGGTGCTGGTCCAAGGCGGACAAACGCTGGGTCGAGCACCCCTTGGAGAAGATGACGGTGCAGATCCAGGACGGCGTCCTCACCGCCCGCAACACGACCAACAGCAACTGGCCCCGCGCCATCCTGCTCTACCGCCGCGCGCTGTTGGATGGCGATTTCACCATCTCCGCCGAGTATCGCGGGCAGATCGAATCCTTCGACCTCCAGTCCGCCGCCGCAGCCGACCAGCGTGCCTCGTGCCTGAGTGTGCCGAAGGACGCCCAGTGGCACAGCATCCTCCTCAGCCGCAAGCAGGGCCAGTATGCCGCCCGCGTGGATGACTCCGCCGCCGCCTTGCAGACCGACAGAGCCCCCGCTGGTATGAAGGGTTATTTCTGTTTTAAGCTACGGCCGAATGAAGCGGTGGAGATCCGGAATGTGCGGGTGGAGTTGGCGAAATGATGAACCCCTCGCTGCCTACTGCCTGGACCATTCATCATAGCTGGCGATCCGGGTTGGCATCAGCCCGCTTCTTTCCCGATCCAGATTGACCCGCTCCATCTCGACCCGGTAATGCGTGTACGCTTCCTTCTCCTTGGCGCTACCATACTTGACCGCACCCACTCCCGCACCGATACCCGCTCCCAGAGCGGCAATGACACACCCGGGCAGCAGCATGGTGGTGGCAAGCGCGGCAGATAGCAGGAGGACGGCGGGCAGTTTTCTGTGCATCCGCGTACCTGCGATGTTTCAGCCTCCTGGGCAAGTGCTAAACCGGATCGTCCTGCTCTTGGTTTCCAGTCCGCCGTCCTCGTGCAAAGCGGCAAAGCACCCGCAGGGATGGGGGTATTTTGCTTCAAGCTGCGGCCGGGTGAGGCGCTGGAGATGAGGGGATTGGTGGTGCAGGTGAAGTAGGACGGGCCATAAAGGCTCCGAGTTAATTTACGGTCCTATTCATTAGCGACCGTCGAAAACAGCGATATCAATCAAACGACACGTCCAAATCTACCTCGTTCGCGGTAAACCGGGCAGTGGCAGCAAATCCCACGCCTTTGACTTGTGCTGTAGGCTCCGTCATAGAAGCCACCTCCACTTGGCCTTCGGTGATTTTAAAAGTGGTGTTGCCATTCTCTGATTTGACCAGCCAGTTGTACACTTGGCCGCGTTTGAGCGTGAGTTCCTTTGTCTGGAGCTTATCTTCCAATTCAATCGACATAAAGTAGCGGCCTCTTTCTTGTGGTTTTGCCTTCACCACAAATTGACCCGTCCTGTCACTCGGCGGAATCAAGGCGATCTTGCCCAGGTGCCAAACCACTTCTCCATTAAGCCTCCCGGTATCATACTTTTTTGCCCCATGAATATGGATGCGACTGCTTTTTGTGACTTTCAGTTCATCGAATACTCCAGGGGTCTTGGGATCAATTTTCCGACTAATTGCTGTCCCACAAAACGGAAGCACTTTGATTTCAGAAGCCGTTGGCTTGGGGGTGGGCTTCGCGTTCTGTGCTTGGACGCTTGATGATAGAAGGGTCAGAACAATGGCAACAGTGGATAAGACGAAGTTGACGTTTTTCATGGCGCTTGAGAGAACGATTTAAGTTTGTGTTTATTGCAGCTTACGAAGATGGAGCGTCAGTTCTTCAAAATGAGCGCATCCATGGTGCCAATGAAACCATCATGATCACATCTGCTCTGTTACCCCACATGAGATTTGAAAAAATTCGGGTGCCATCTCGACGAATAAGTCGGGACGAAGCTGGTTTTGGTCATTGAGGAAGGCGGGGAAGTAACCTATGATCTCGATGTTCTTTTTGTGGCGCGCGAGCCTTCTGCGCGCCACCAAGAAGGGTTTTTGTGGCGCGATTTGAAATAATGCGCCACTATCATCCATGCCAAAGAGGGTCACGGAAACTGAGCTTGCACCCATCCTGGAGGTTCTTCAGGAGGACACGGGGCCGCTTTCACTGGAAGAAATCACCGAACAACTGGCTTGCAGTCCACCCAGAAGGACTTTGCAGCGTTGGCTCTCCCAGCTCATAACAGCCGGCAGCCTACAGGCGCATGGAGCAGGACGGGCCAGACGCTACTCGCCGACGGGGAGTCCAGGAGTTCCTGAAATTACCCCGGTGTCGCAAAGGGAACAAATCATCCCCTTGTCGCGGACGGCACTGGAGCTGCGGAACCAAGTCAAACGCCCGCAGGCTGTGCGACGGCCAGTGGGTTACCAGACAGACTTTCTGGGCGACTACGTCCCGAACGTGTCCAACTACCTCACCAAAGAGTTGCGGCAGAAGCTGGCGGCGATGGGCCGGACGACGGACGTGCCGCTGCCTGCCGGCACACACTTGAGGAAGGTGCTGGACCGTTTGCTGATCGACCTTTCTTGGAATTCAAGCCGCCTGGAGGGCAACACGTATTCTCTCCTGGAAACCCAACGTCTGCTGTCACTGGGTGAAAGCGCCGGAGGCAGAAAGGCGGAGGAGACGCAGATGATCCTGAATCATAAGGCGGCAATCGAACTGCTCGCGGAGCCATCTGAAGACATCGGATTCAACCGCTACACCATTTGCAGCCTGCATGCGCTGTTGTCCGACAACCTGCTGCCGAATCCGGCAGCAGGGGGACGGCTGCGGGACCATGCAGTGAGCATCGGGGACTCGGTGTTTCATCCGCTGGAGCTGCCGCAACGGATCGAGGAAAAATTCGAGGAGATGCTGATGAAAGCGGAGCAGATCGAGAACGCCTTTGAGCAGTCGTTTTTCATCATGGTGCATCTGCCTTATCTCCAGCCGTTTGAGGATGTCAACAAACGCACCTCGCGTCTGGCGGCGAACATTCCTCTCATCAAGCACAACTTGGGGCCGCTCTCGTTTGTGGATGTGCCTGAAGATGACTACAAGAGCGCGACGCTGGTTGTCTATGAACTGAACCGGGTGGATTACTTGCGGGAGGTTTTTGTTTGGGCGTATGGACGCTCCTGCGCACGCTATGCGGCCGTTCGGCAGTCGCTGGGGGAGCCTGATCCTTTCAGGCTGCGGCATCGCACGATGCTGGCTGAGGTGGTGAGTGGAGTCGTACGGCAGGGGCTGAACCAGAAAGCTGCGATGGCTTTTCTGAAAAAACGCATTCCAGAGCTGGTGGAGACGCGGGACAGGGCGCGGTTCATGGAACTGGCGGAAAGTGAACTCGCTGGACTGCACGAAGGCAATTTCGCCCGGTTCCGCATCCGACCCTCGGAGTTCAAAACCTGGAGCGCGAACTGGAAATAACTGGCGAGTTCTTGTTGCTCATCATGCCGATGTGACTGGCCCATCAATTCCCGCAAGGTCGCCATCATGGGATGTTCCTTGATTCTCGGAAACCGCGCGGGCGGAATGAAGGTGACGGAGGAGCCGATGGCTGTCGGCTCGGAGAGGTCGAGAGTGATTGTCTCACGGTTCAGGCCGAGTCTGCCCCGGATGCCGGTGATGGAGGAGACGGGGATCGAAACTTCCCGCCCGTGGCGCCGGACGCGCAGGGCGCCGTTTTCATAGACCACCGAGTCGGCAGCAGGAGATACCAG
>NCCR01000282.1 GCA_002279765.1 Verrucomicrobia bacterium 12-59-8
CTGATCCATTTTCAGGCAGGCCTTCTCAAGGAAGGCTTCCAAAGAGGCGCGCAAATCGGCTAGACGGAGAATGGCTGAGTTCATCGCGAGCGAAGCTTGGCAGTATGGACGGTAGTCATGCTTCTTTCACCGCTAGGCACGAACTCCGAAAAGGCAAGCCCGCAGCCGACGTTATGAGCCGCATCATGAACACGCCCGCCACCTCTCGTCGTCGTTTCCTTCAGACCTCCCTCGCCGGAGCCATTTCCATGCCTGCCTGGGGCGCGCCGCTCGGTGCAAACGGTGATGTGCGCGTCGCGGTGATCGGTTTTCGCGGTCGTGGTGGCGGTCATATCAAGGAACTGCTCAAAGTTCCCGGCGTGCGCTTGGTGGCGCTGTGCGATGTCGATTCCGCCGTCGTGGACAAGAAAGTGGCCGAGCTCGACAAGCAGGGCGTGAAGGTGAAAACCTATCGCGATTTCCGGGAGTGCTGCGCCGACAAGGACATCGATGCCGTGACCATTGCCACACCGAATCACAGCCACGTGCTCATCGCTCTCACGGCCTTGCAGCACGGCAAGCACGTCTATGTCGAGAAACCCGTCTCACACAATCTCGTGGAAGGTCACAAGCTCATGGCGGCTGCCACGAAGGCGGCGGCCAAAGGCATCGTGGTGCAGCATGGCATGCAGCGGCGCTCGGATCTTGGCTGGGCCGCGGCCATGCAGTGGGTGAACGAAGGGCACATCGGCAAGAAGAAACTCTCCCATGCACTCGTCCACGGCATGCGCCTGAGCATTGACAAGGTGGACGCCGCGCAGCAGCCACCTGCCACGGTGGATTACAAGCTGTGGTCCGCACCGCGTCCTGAGATGCCCATCATGCGCAAGCAGTTCCACTATGACTGGCACTGGCAGTGGCCGTATGGCGGCGGTGACATTGGCAACCAAGGCCCGCATCAGTACGACGTGGCCCGCTGGGCGCTCAACGATCCCGCCACGGTGCCGCAGCGCGTGATGAGCCTCGGCCATCGCTGGGGCTATGTGGATGACGGCCAGACAGCGAACTGCCAGCTCGCCTTCCATCCCTATGAGCCCGTGCCGCTGCTCATGGACATGTTTGGACTGCCCATGAAGAACATGGACAAAAAATCCGGCGAGCCTCCCTACAAGGGCATCCGCACCGGGAACATCATCCACTGCGAAGGCGGCTACGTGGCTGAATCCAAAGCCTACGACAACGAGGGCAAGACCATCACGAAGTTTGAGAACTTCCTCACTGGTCCGGACCACATGAAGAACTTCATCGACTCCGTGCGGGCCGGCAAATACACCAAGGACGTGCTGCACATCCGCCACGGCCAGCAGGCCGCTGCGCTTTCGCATCTCGCGAACACTTCCTACCGCCTCGGCAAGGCGATGAAGAACGAGGAGATCAAAGAGCGCCTGCAGGGCGACAAGTTCGGCCAGGAAATGTTTGAGGGCATGCTGGCCACACTCGCCGCGAATCAAATCAACACTGAGGCCGAGCAGGTCATCGTCGGTCCGTGGCTCGATTTCGATCCGGTGAACGAAGTCTTCACCGGCGAGTTTGCCGCAGAGGCCAACAAGCTGGCGCAGGAGGAATACGCCGCCGGATTCGAACTGCCGGAGGTGTGAGGAACATCACCTCCATGAGATGCGCCGTCACCAGCCTGTTGCTTGCGTTTGCTGCGCAGGCAATGGCTGTGCCGGATTATGTGAAGGACATCAAGCCGCTGCTCAAGGAGCGCTGTATATCCTGCCATGGCACCGTGAAACAAAAGGGCGACCTGCGACTCGATGCGGGCGCTTTGATTCAAAAGGCTCGATGCTGGGACTTTGATTCAAAAGGATGTGCATCACACATTGCTCGAACGCATTGCTTCCACGGACGAAGATGAGCGCATGCCGCCGGAGGGCAAACGCCTGAGCGCGGAACAGATCGAACTGCTGCGGCAGTGGATCGCGGACGGTGCCCCATTTCCAAAGGACGAAGTCATTCCGAAGAAGCCCTCCGAGCACTGGTCATTCCAGCCGGTGCGGCGTCCACCCGTGCCGGAGTCGGGTTTTGCTCATGCAATTGACGCCTTCGTGTTCGGCAAGCGCGACGCTGCACCTCAGGCAAATCCGCTGGCGCTGCTGCGTCGCGTGCATCTCGACCTCAACGGCCTGCCGCCAACGATTCAAGAGCAGGAGCGCTTTGGCAAATCGGGTGATCTCGTTGCTGTCATCGACGATTTGCTCACACGCCCTGAATACGGCGAGCGCTGGGCGCGGCACTGGCTGGATGTGGTGCGTTACGCCGACAGCAACGGCTACGAGCGCGATGCTGAGAAGCCGTTTGTCTGGCGCTATCGTGACTATGTCATCGAGTCGCTCAATCAGGACAAGCCTTTCGATCGCTTCGTTTTAGAGCAGCTCGCGGGTGATGAACTGACGGATCGCTCCGTCGCATCCGTCATTGCCACCGGCTTCCTACGTCTCGGTCATTGGGACGATGAGCCTGCTGATTCGGCGGCAGATCGTTATGATCAGCTCGACGACATCGTCAGCACCACCGGGCAGGCGTTTCTCGGGCTGACCATCGGCTGCGCACGCTGCCACGATCACAAATTCGAGCCGCTGGCCACGCGCGACTACTACAGCCTCATCGCCGTGTTCAATCCTCTCCAACGCCCGGCCAAAGGCCGCACGGAACTGACCGTACCCGTCGATGGCTCCGAAGTTTATGCCTGGAGCGAGCCATCCGCGAAAGCACCGGAAACGCATGTACTCGTGCGCGGTTCGCCCACGCGCTTTGGAGATCTCGTCGAGCCCGCAGTGCCCGCCATTCTCGTCAAACAGCAGCCGCAGTTTCCAGCGGGTGAAAAGACCACGCAACGCCGCCTCGGCCTCGCGCAATGGATCGCGAGCGAGCAGAACCCGCTGACCGCCCGCGTGATCGTCAACCGTGTCTGGCAGCAGCACTTCGGCCAAGGGCTGGTGACCACCGCCAACGATTTCGGCCTCATGGGGGCCGCGCCTTCGCAGCCTGAATTGCTCGACTGGCTCGCGCACTGGTTCATGCACGATGCCCGGTGGTCGTTGAAAAAGTTGCACCACCTCATCCTCACCAGCCGTGCGGGGCAGATGAGCAAATCGGGGGATTCGCTCATGCGCTACCGCCGCCTCGAAGTCGAAGCCATCCGCGACTCCATGCTCGCCGTCAGCGGCCAGCTCAATCCGAAGCGCTTCGGCCCGGCGATGAAACCCGGCATTCCCAAGGCCGCGCTCGAAGCCAACACCGACAAGGAAAAAGTCTGGCAGGCTTCCGACGAACGTGAAGCCTCGCGCCGCAGCATCTACGCCTTCATCAAGCGCGGCCTCGTCGTCCCCATGCTCGAAACGCTGGACCTTGCGGACACCGTGAGCAGTTGTCCGCAGCGCCAGGTCACCACCGTCGCACCACAGGCGTTGAGCTTGTTCAACGGCGAATTCGTCAACCAGCAGGCCCGGCACTTCGCCGCACGCTTGAAGCGCGAGGCCGGTGCCGATCCTGAAAAACAAATCACCCTCGCATGGATGCTCGCCCTCTGTCGCGAACCCTCACGCGATGAGATGACGAAGATGCGCGCGTTTCTTCAAGACCTGCCGCTGGAGCAGGCCTGCCGCGTGATTCTGAATCTGAACGAGTTTGTTTATCCTGAGTAAAACGATGAACCGCCCTCTCTCACGACGCGAATACTTGATGCGTGCCACTGGCGGCTTCGCCGGACTGGCGCTGGCGGATTTGATGGCGGAATCGCCACTCTCGGAAAAGCGGCCGCATTTTCCAGTGAAGGCGAAGCATTGTGTCTTCCTCTTCATGAACGGCGGGCCGAGCCAGGTGGACACATTTGATCCGAAACCAGCGCTCAAGAAGTATCACGGCATGCCTTACCATGGCGATGCGAAGGTGGGATCCAACGGCCGCGCGGTGGGGCATCTGATGCAGTCGCCGTTTGAGTTCAAGAAGCATGGGCAGAGCGGGCTGGAGATCAGCAGCCTGTTTCCACACACAGCCATGCATGCCGATGACCTCTGCGTGATCCGCTCGATGCATGCGGACACGGCGGCGCATGCGTCGGGGTGTTTGCAGATGAACACGGGCAGCATCTTTATCGGCAAACCCTGCCTCGGTTCATGGCTCAACTACGGCCTCGGCTCGGCGAATCAAAACCTGCCGGGCTTTGTGGTCATGACGGACCCGCGTGGTGGGCCCATCGGCAGCGCATCCAACTGGACCGCAGGCTACATGCCCGCAGCGTATCAGGGCACCTTGTTTCGCAGCGGCGGTTCACCTCTGCTGGATCTTGCCACGCCGGAAGGTACGAGTGACCGCACGCAGCGCCGCAGTCTCGATTTGCTCAAGTCCTTGAACGAAGAACATCTCAAGCGGCATCCCGAGGAGACGGAGCTGATGGCGCGCATCGAATCGTACGAACTTGCCTATCGCATGCAAACCGAAGCGATGAGCGTGGTCGATCTCGACAGCGAAGACGCCGCCACGCGTGAGATGTACGGCCTCAATGACAAGCGCACGGCGGATTTCGGTCGTAAGTGTCTCATCACGCGCAAGCTTATCGAAAAAGGCGTGCGCTTCATCCAACTCTACTCGGGCGGAGGCCATATCGAGGACACCTGGGACGGCCACAACGACTGCATCACCAACCACACGCTGCATGCAGGCGAGACCGACAAGCCCATTGCCGCGCTGATTGCCGATCTGAAACGCACCGGCCTGTGGGACGAGACACTGCTAATCTGGGGCGGTGAATTTGGCCGCACCCCGACGAGCGAAGGCGTGGGCAAGCCGGGCCGCGACCACGACTGGCACGGATTCGCCATGTGGATGGCGGGTGCAGGTGTCAAAGGTGGGCAGGCCATCGGTGCCACGGATGAACTCGGCTTCAAAGCCGTCGAAGACCGCTGCCACGTCAGCGATCTGCACGCTACGATTTTGCATCTCATGGGCATCGACCACTCGAGCCTCAGCTATCTGCATCAGGGGCTGAACCAGCGTCTCACCGGCGTGGAGGATCGACGGGTGATCACGCAGGCGCTGGCATAGCGCGGAAAAATTTCGCCGACCTTTTCCAAAGCTGCTGCTGACAGTTTTGCCAAACCTTGATAGTCTTTGCGGATCAGCCATGAAATTACCAGCCATCCTCATCCTTTTGCTCGCTGTTTCCGTGCAGGCGCAGACGCCCGCACCTGCCGCCAAAATCAAACCGAAAGCAGTCGCAGCACCGAAGCCTGCGCCCACCGTCGCGAATGTGCCCTACGGCACGCATGAGCGGCAGGTGCTTGATTTCTACAAGGCCGATTCTTCCAAGCCGACGCCGCTGCTGTTCTTCATCCACGGCGGTGGCTGGGTCGCGGGGGATAAGTCCGGTGTGGGCGAAATCGCAGCCTATCTGCAGGCTGGCATCTCCGTCGTCTCCATCAACTACCGCTACTCCTGGCAGGCACAGCTTGAGGGCATGATGCCACCCGTGAAGGCGCCGCTGGACGATGCCGCGCGCGCCTTGCAATTCGTGCGCAGCCGCGCGCTAGAGTGGAACATCGACAAGCAGCGCATCGGCGCCAGCGGCGGCTCCGCCGGGGCTTGCTCCAGCCTTTACCTCGCCTTCCATGACGATATGGCCGATCCAAAGAGCAGCGATCCCATCGCCCGCGAATCCACACGCCTCTGGTGCGCGGCGGTCAGCGGTGCGCAGACCTCGCTCGATCCAAAGCAGCTCAAGGAATGGACGCCGAACAGCCGCTACGGCGGTCACGCCTTCGGCTTCATGGACCCAAAAGAACGCAAGACGCGCGACACCCGGTTCGCCGAATTTTTGGAGAAGCGCGAGTCCGTGCTGAAGTGGATCAAGATGTACTCACCCTACGAACTCGTCACCAAGGACGACCCGCCAGTCTATCTTCTTTATTCCGCCGCTCCAGCTATTGGCCAGGAGCAGAAGGACCCCACCCACACCTCCAACTATGGACTCAAGCTCCAGGAGCATTGCCGCGAAGTGGGCACGGAGTGCGAACTCGTCTATCCCGGTGCACCTGACGTGAAGCACAAGTCGATTGCGGAGTTCTTGATTGAGACGCTGAAGAAGTGACAGGCTTTCTTCCCCTTCACGGCATCTGGTCCCAGATTTCCCGGACCGGTGCCGCTGCAAGGAGGCAGAAACGAAAACTCTCTGGTGAGATGTTTGGGGCGGCGTGCGTTCTAAAACGCCACCATGAAACTCGCTCTCTCCCTCCTCTTACTCACCTCGCTCTCCTTTGCCGCAGACCCACCGGCGAAGAAAGCGGAGGCTCCCGCCAAGAAAGTTGCCGCCCCTGCAGCCAAGGCTCCGCCCAAGAAGGTCTATCCGAAGAATCCGCCGCCGACGGTGGCGAATCTGAAGTATGGGCCGGCTGAGCGGAACGTGCTCGACTTCTGGCAGGCGAAGTCGGACAAGCCGACGCCGCTGTTGTTCTTCATTCATGGCGGTGGCTGGATGGGCGGGGACAAGGCTGGCATCGCTGTGGAGCCGTTTTTGAAGGAAGGGATTTCAGTCGTCTCCATCAACTACCGCTACATTTCCCAGGCGCAGGACGTGGTGCCGCCGGTGAAGGCACCGCTGACGGATGCTGCGCTCGCTTTGCAGACTGTGCGTAGCAAGGCGAAGGAATGGAACATCGACAAGGCGCGCATCGGCGCGAGCGGTGGCTCGGCAGGTGCATGCAGCAGCCTGTGGCTGGCTTTCCATGATGACATGGCTGACCCAAAGAGCAGCGATCCCATCGCGCGTGAATCGACTCGTCTTTACACGGCGGCGGTGAACGGCCCGCAGACCACGCTGGATCCCAAGCAGATGCGCGAGTGGACGCCGAACAGCAAGTACGGCGGCCATGCCTTCAGCAAGTCGGGTGAGTTCAAAAACTTTGATGACTTCGTGGCGGCGCGGGAACGCATCCTGCCATGGATCAATGAATACTCGCCCTACGCTCTGGTTTCGTCCGACGATCCGCCGGTGTACTGCTTGTTTGGTTCTGCTCCCGCCATCGGCCAGGACCAGAAAGACCCCACTCACACCGCCAACTTCGGCGTGAAGCTGCAGGAGCATTGCAAAGAGAAAGGCGTGGCCTGCGAGGTCGTCTATCCCGGCGCGACGGACGTGAAGCACAAGACGATCAACGAATTCCTCATCGCCAAGCTCAAGGAAACCAAATGAAGCATTCACCGACCACGATCATGAAACTCAATTCACTCACTCTCGGCAGCCTCGTACTGGCTGTTTGTCTCGTCGCGCAAGCTGACGACTCCGCATTCCGTC
>NCCR01000283.1 GCA_002279765.1 Verrucomicrobia bacterium 12-59-8
GCGCCCTGCACCACGCGCATTTCCTTGATGTTGCGCAGCGTGGCGCGCACCACGCCTCTGAGGTCGATGCCGCCGTGCTCGCGGAAACGTGAATCCTCACGTGCCAGCAGCGCTTTGACAAACCAGGGCGAAACTTCGCTCAGCGGTACGATGATGCGGTTCTCCCCATGCATCTTGCCGAGGATCTCGCCCTTGAAATCCATCACGATGGTGCGCTCCGGCATCTGCCCCAGCTTGGTCAGATCGTAGGCCTTTGCCAGATGGCTGTAAATGCCGAGGACCACCGCCAGCGTGAGCGTGCAAAGCAGCGAGCCGCCCATGAAAAAGATCAGGCACAGCCGCTTGAACGACTGCCAGCGCGACAAGGTGGGTTTCGTCGGCTTGCTCTCTTCAGTGGGCTTCTTTTTCATGCGTGCAGGCATCGGGTCGTTGTTTTCGGTGAAAGATCAAGCCTCAGACGATGAACTCGGTGTGAACTTCAATTTCACATTTGGGCGTGACATTGCACCAGCGACTCCCGTACCATACGCCTGCCACCCAACCACCCGACCATGAAAGCACTCTGCCTCTCCATCCTCCTCGCCTCCACGCTCGGCGTTTCCGCCGCACTGCTTGAATCGCCGCAGAAGAGCGGTTTGCAGATCAAGTCTCTCAGTTCGCTCGGCTTCGGGCCGGAAGGTCTGCTGCTGGTCGCGGAACCGGCCTCCGCCAGTGTGGTCGCCATCCAGACCGGTGACACCGGGCCCAAGAGCGAGCGTCTTGCCAAGCCTGTGGCCGACATCGGCGCGCAGATCGCCGCCGGACTCGGGGCCAAGAAGGAGGACATCACCATCAAGGATCTCGCGGTGAATCCCGCCAGCGGTCGCATCTACCTCGGCGTGCAGCGCCGCCCGGACAACGCCGTGCTGATCGTCAGCGTCGGAGCGGACGGCAAGGTGGCTCCCGTGAATCTCGATCCACTTCCCTGGGTGCGCATCACGCTGCCCGGCGGCACCGCCAGCAAGGTGACCAACATCACCGATGTGGCCTTTGACAAAGACCGCGTGTTTGCCACCGGCACCTGCAATGAAGAATTCGCCTCCCGCATCTTCACCATCCCCGTGCCGCTCAAAGACGGCGCGACGGCCAGTGTGTTCAGTGCGGAGACGTATCATGTGGCGCATCGCAAGTGGGAGACCAAGGCTCCGATCCAGAGCTTCATCCCCTATCAATCGTCGGAAGGCACCTTTGTGGTCGGAGCCTTCGCCTGCACCCCCGTGGCGAAGTTCAAGGTGGACGACATCCAAAGCGGCGCGCAGGTCAAAGGCGTGAGCATGGTGGAGCTCGGCAGCGGCAACCGCCCGCTCGATCTCTTCAGCTACTCCGACAAGAGCGGCAAGGAGTGGCTCGTGGTGCACACCCAGCGCTTCAAGCAGAACGCCTTCGGCCCCAGCAAGATGTGGGGTGCGCGCATCAGCATGGATTATCTGGATGCCAAAGCCCCCGAGAAGACCAATGAAAACGCCGCACGCCGCGATGAGAAGGAACCCAAAGGCCCCGAGGGCATCGAGATCGTCGATGCTCTGTTCGGTGCCGTGCAGGTGGACAAGCTGAGCGACACCGAAGCCGTCGTGCTGCGCGACACCGAAGGCACGCTGAGCCTCGAAGTGGCCGCGCTGCCGTGAAGCGCTGGCTTACGGCTTTCGCTCTCGTCGCCTCCTTCGCCTGCGCTGCGGAGGTGCGGCTGACGGACCCCGGGCACATCGAAGCTCGCGGCCTCGATCTGCGCGTCTTTCGGGGAGACGCGAGCGAACCTCTGTTTGGCAGCGTGGTGAAGAAAGGCGGCAGCGTCCTCTTCACCGCCGTGCTCCCCTTGGTGGCGGGGGAATCTTATCGCGTCGAAGTCAAATCGGCTGACGGGAGCTGGAGCGAAGAGCGGCTGAAGTTCAAGCGGGTGGGGACTGCGGTGCCCACCGTGAGCATTTCGCCCCTGCCCACGGTGCTGCCTGCGAATGCGCTCAAGCTTTACCTGCACTTCACCGAGCCGATGGAGCAGGGCGTGTTTCTGGACCGCATCACCCTGCAGCGCGAGGACGGCAGCACGGTTCACGGCGCCTTTCGTGAAACCGAGCTGTGGTCGCCTGACGGCAGACGCCTGACGCTCTGGCTGCATCCCGGCCGGCAAAAGACGGGTGTGAACCTGAACACAGATGAAGGCCCCGTGCTGCAGGAGGGCAGGCCGCGTACGCTGAGGATCGCCGCGCGCTGGCGTTCCACGGCAGGAGGGCCGTTGGGGAAGGAGTTCGTGTTTCCGGTCACCGTCGGCAGCACTGACCACACCTGTCCCAATCCGCAGCGCTGGCAGATCAGAGTGCCCAAAGCGGGAACGCGTGATCCGCTGAAGGTCACCTTCGATGAGCCGCTTGATCCCGCGATGCTCGCCTCCGCGTTGAAAGTGAGACGGGGTGAAGCGGAAGCCGCCGGCACGGTGGCGATTGCCGTCGATGCGCGTTCATGGTATTTCATACCTGTCGAGGAATGGGCACAGGGGGCAGGCATGATTGTCATCGACCCGCTGCTCGAAGACCTGGCGGGGAACAACCTTCTAGGACCCTTTGAGGTGGACCGTGATGCACCGGCGCCGGCAGCCAGCACGACCACGCTGGGGTTTGAGATTCGGTGAGGCCGGCCATGCGCGGCATGTTGGCCGTTTCAAGGCACGCGACAGCGTCGTGGAGTGCGTGCGGCAAGCCTAGGCGCGACGCCGCTTTCGCAGGCTGGAGGACAGGCTAAGTCCAAAGAGCACTCTGCACCCCACGAAAGCGGTGTCGTCGATGCAGGCTTGCGCCGTGCATCTCTGCCACGCGCACTCCATGACGCTGTCGCGGCTGCGGAGCCTCACGAAATATGCGCAAACGCCGCTTTCCCCATCAGGCGGGTTGTGGCGTTGCTGGGGGTCTTCAGCGGTTCGGTGGGTGGTCTCGGCGGCGGCTCCTCAGCGGGGGGCGGCGCGGAGGCCAGATAGACGTTACGCTGCTCCCAGGCGGCGGTCAGCTTGTGCAGCAGAGTGGGCATTTGGGTGATCTCCTTGGCATGGACGCGCAGCAGCGGGATGCCCAGGGTCAGAAAGATGTCGTTCGCCAGCTGGCGGTCGCGGGGTTTGCGGCTGGCTTTGCCGGGGCTGTCGTCTTCAAATTCGAGGGCCACCATCGGCAGCCAGTCTTCTTTACGATAAACGAGGAAGTCGATGTGACGCTGGCAGATTTTCAGAAAGCCTGCCACACTTTCATCGTGAAGGATTTCAGAGAGGCGCGGCTTGCATTGAATGTGGCAGCGCTGGGCGGTGAGGTTTTCGAGGCAGGCGTAAAACAGGGCTTCGTCGGAGGTAAGAAAACGGGTGGGGATGGTGGACGATTCGGAGGGGAAAAGGGCAGATGTTGCAGGGGAGGTCTGCATGATCCTTACTGTTATGGAAATTATGGATTGGTTCAATGCGGGTTTGGTAAGAACCGTGTAAGCCGCAGCACAAACGGGGGCACTCTCCTGCGGGTGAATGTTCTATTGAACAGTTGCCATTTTTGGGCAAGAATCCGCAACCCCCGCCCATGCCTGCTCCTGCTGCCACCTCTGATTCTCAAGCCCTCGTGGACTGGCTGTTTCTCGACCTCAACAGCTACTTTGCCAGCGTGGAGCAGCAATTGCGCCCGGAACTGCGCGGCAAGCCCATCGCGGTGGTGCCGGTGGATAGCGACGCCACCTGTGCCATCGCCGCCAGCCACGAGGCGAAGAAGTTTGGGATCAAGACCGGGACAAACATCGGTGAGGCGCGGCGGCTCTGTCCGGAGCTGATCACGGTGATGGCCAGCCACGATGTGTATGTGGAATTTCACCACAAGATCATTGAGGAGGTGGAGCGGCATTTCCCGGTGCACGTGATCTGCTCCATCGACGAAATGGCCTGCAAACTGGACGCGCCCCGCCGCCGTGTGGATGCCGCGAAGGATCTGGCCAGGCGCATCAAACAGGGGCTGCGGGAGCGGGTGGGCGAGTGCATCACCTGTTCCATCGGTCTGGCCCCCAATCGCTTTTTGGCCAAGGTGGCCAGCGACATGCAGAAGCCAGACGGCCTGGTGGTGCTGCTGCCGGAGGAGCTTCCAGGCCGCCTGCTGGAGCTGGAATTGCGCGATCTATGCGGCATCGGCCGCCGCATGGAGCCACGCCTGCATGCCTGCGGCATTCGCACGATGACGGAGCTATGGGAAGCGGAGCGCGAGACCCTGCACCGCGCCTGGGGCGGGGTAGGGGGCGACCGCTTCTGGCACGGGCTGCATGGCGGCGTGACGGAAGACGACGCGCCGCCTGAGCACCGCACCCTCGGGCACAGTCATGTGCTTGCCCCCGAGCTGCGCACGCCCCCGGCGGCGGGCATTGTGGCGCGCCGGTTGCTGCTCAAGGCCGCGAGCCGCCTGCGCCGCATGAAGTATCGCGCCAAGGACCTGCACCTGAGCGTGCGGACGGAAGAGGGGCTGCGCTGCGAGGCCCAGGCGAAATTTGAGGAAGGGTCCGACAGCATCGTGCTGGCACGGTTGCTCACGGAACTGTGGCAGAAGGTCATGAAGCAGGCGCGCTGGCAGCGGGTGAAGAAGGTCTCCGTGACGCTCTTTGGCCTGGTGGCCGAAGCAGCTCCCCGGCAGCTCGAGCTTTTCCCTTCCTCCGGCACGGCGGCCTCCAAGGAGCGGCGCGAGCACCTGAGCCACGTGCTGGATGAGATCAACCAAAAGCACGGGCGCGACTCCGTGGTGATCGGCTTCACGCCCGACACCGTGCGCACCTTTTCAGGCACCAAGATCGCCTTCACGCGGATTCCTGACCGCGAGGAGTTCAAAGAGTAACGCGGGTGTCCCTGTGCCTGCGGGAGAGGGGGAGGGAAAAAGCAGCAACGCGCCTGCCCACCCGCCCCAACCCCGAGCCAAGCTTCCCGGTCAACATGTAACGCTGACATCGTTCCACTGTGTCCGTGCTTATGTCCAAGCGACTAGGCGGGCTGCGAAGGACGAGCTTCTGGCACCGTCGGGCTCGAACTCGATCCTGAGCCTCGAAGATTGGAGACTCGCGGAGCAGCGCGCCCACTTCTGCGCCTGATGAGCCGTGTTCACGCGCCAATCGGACTTGCTGAATCATATCGCAGAGCGCTGTAAATCAAACAAGTGAAACGCCATGTCATACTATATGCCTGGCATTATTTAAGTAGCCCGGCGCACGTCCCAGCGTTCTGGAGGAGGGGGCCATCTTGGTCCTCGGTTCGGGGGGGCGTTGGGCGAGGCGGGCGTGGGTGGGGTTCAGGGTGATCCCGCTCCTCTCAGGCTTGGGCTTGGGGTGCATTTTAAGCCTCGTAGGCGCGTCGTAAGTCCGGTCGAGTGTTCTGGTCTTGTTGGAGCGGTGGGACTGCCAGCGGGGCTGGAAAGGGCGCTTTAGGCGGGGTGGTTGCAGGCTGTTTTTCTACCCCGTTGGTGGCTGCTTCTAGGGGGATGGTTCAGGCTCACAGGCTCAGTACCGATATATAGGCACTGAGCCTGTGAGCCTGATAGGATCAAGGCTCAAAACCCCGGTTTTGAGCCTGAATGAGCCTGAGCCTGG
>NCCR01000284.1:0-1593 GCA_002279765.1 Verrucomicrobia bacterium 12-59-8
GTGATGGGCACATTAAGGCGTCCTGATGAAGCGGAGCGCAGATTGCCGGTGTTTCAGACCGTGGCACAGGCGGTGGAGATCATCCGGCATGACTATGCGAAGCCGCTCTTGATTGAAGACGTGGCGAGATCCTGCGGTCAGTCGCTGCGGCAGCTGCAGCGTCGATTTCAAAGTGCGTTTGGCATCACTCCGCAGGAGTTCCTGATCAAGACAAGGGTGCTGGCGGCGGTGCGCTTGTTGGAACGGACGACCCTGACAGCGAGCGAAGTGGCGCAGCAGTGCGGCTTTGTGGATGCGAGCAGTTTCACCCAGCATTTCCGCAAACGCATGGGCGAGTCGCCTGCGGTGTATCGGCGTGCAAGGCGGTGAAACTCAGTGCAACTCGTCGCACAAAGCCAGCGCCTTCAGGGCCTGCGCCGTGGCAATGTAAGTGATGTAGCTGTAGTTCCCGCGATAGAGAGACTGCATCCACCAGCGGCCGGAGACGCGCTGCTCCTGCTTCAGCCACTTGAGGCCGCGCTGGATGCGTTCATCGCTCACAGGAACGTTGTTTTGACGCATCAGGATGATGGCAAAGGCAGTCATGTAGGCGTCGCTTTCCGGTTTCGCGGCATCGGGCAGGCCGTTGATGAGGTTCACCACGGTGTCGCTCATTGTAAAGTGCCAGTCACCCACGGCGGACGTGTCGCGCAGAGACCAGCCGCCATCGGTATGTTGTTTCGAGGAGAGCAAAGCCAGCGCGGCGTCGCGCTGGGCCTGTGGCACGAGCTCGGGCATGTAATGGGCGAGCTGGAGGCGCAGGATGCGGTCAAAGTCATTCTTTGGCTGTGCATTGCGCAGCCATGCCTTCATTTTCTCGACGCGTGCGAGCAGTTCGGGGTCTTTGAGGCTGGCCACCCATCCGGGCGCGACCGTCACGGCGCGGGCGGCTTGCAGGGTGAGTTCGAAGTCGGTGGTGATGTGCGGGATTTCGACTTCGCCGTAGCTGACGAAGGAGCCGTCGGCGGACTGGCGCATGAGCATTTCCTGGAGGGAACGCTCCGTGTGGGGAGAGAGCTTGCCCGTGATATGTTTGTCCCATTCAGCGAGGCCCATGGAGCGCCAGATGCTCGTCCAGGAGCCGCCGTAGTATTTGATGCCGTCTTTTTCCGTTTCTTTCTGCGGCTTGACATCTGCAGGCACGGTTTTGATGAAGTCTTGCAGCACCTCGTCGAGGGGTTGGCCGAGCAGTTTTGACAAGGCCGGGCGTTCGCTCAGGTAGGGGCCGGTGGTGTGGCAGTTGACGCAGGATTTTTCGCGCACCCAGCAGATGGCGCCATCATCAAGGTATTTGGCGGCGGCTTTGATGGTGTCGGGACCGAAAGCCTTCACCTTGGGTTCATCGGCCGTCGCCCGACTGACCTGGATGCCTTCGGTCTGGTATTGAAACTCCGGCTTGGGTTTCGCATCGGCGGCGAAGACCACGGAGGTGGTCAGCAGGAGGAAAAGGGCGGGCTTCATGCACGGGCTTGTACGCTGCGACCCTGGGCAATCAATCGTCCGAGGGAAGTAGAGTCGTCGCCATTCCCTTCATTGGTTCAACGATGACGTCTG
>NCCR01000284.1:1627-7223 GCA_002279765.1 Verrucomicrobia bacterium 12-59-8
CATTGGTTCAACGATGACGTCTGTCTTGATCGAATTGGCGATGAAGCATTGTTCGTGCGCAAGATGATGCAGGTGAGCGACTTCTATGGCAGTGGGATGCTTTTCACCGCCCCAGACGATGGTAGGATGCAGGGTGATCTGGCTGATCCAGGGCACGCCACGTTCGTTTTTCGTCATGATGCCTTCGGCTGCATCGTCATAGCTCTCGGGGAGAAAGCCGGCGTCGCAGGCGACGTGGAGGAACCAGAGCATGTGACAGCTTGAGACGGAGGCGATGAAGGTCTCCTCGGGATCGACGCCTGCGGGGTTTGACCATGGGGCAGGGACAATCTGCGGGGAGGGGGAGCCGGGGATGGTGGCGCCGCCGTCGAAGTGGAGGGTGTGCTCGCGGGTGTAGCGGCGGGCGAGGAAGTCGGGGCCTTGGTTTTTCCAGCGGACGGTGGCGGTGTGAGTATTGTTGCGACGCTGCAAAAGGCTTTTCCTGCTGTAAATGAGGATGTCTTTGTCAACGACGGAAGAACAAGCGGAGACGGGCATGATGGAATGCGCCTCATGCTTTTGAGAACAAGAATGAAAGTGATGAATCATTTACGATGCAACTAATGGGAAGCAGTTGTCTCTCGCTGTGGGAAAGCAGCGGCTTTGGTTGGAAGGGGGGTTCGTGTCCATGCCAGCCCTTGTCAGATTCGATGAAAAATCATTCTGAGCCTCCTGCACAATGAGCGAGACAGGTCAAAAATTCACGTCTGGGAGATGATGCTGAATACGACGGCAAGTCATTTTATGATAGGCGAAGCGCCTATCATACAAATAAATAGTATCTTTATTACTGAGAAAAACTTGTGAGAAAACAGTTGAAAAAATTTATGCGCCTACATATATCGTGCATTTAATGATCGCGATTTCACGTGCCTCTTGGCGTTCTCAGAGCGCAATTTTTAGTGATCGAGAAAAGTACACCTCGCTTATTCTTAAGAATATAAAACACAACAGAACAATGTGCTACTTTCGAGGCAAACGGATTCTGCTGTGGACGCGCAAGCCTGGCCTTGGGGACATGGTGATGAATGCCATCTGCTGCGACATACTCAGAAGGGAGCATGGCTTGGACGTATGGTTTGGCTGTCGTTACAACCCCTATGACCGTGATTTTCCCGAGATATTGAAGGGAATACCCTGCTACAAGTACCAGCCGGACTTGCGAACTCATCCGCTTCCCAACCAAGCCGAGCCAAGAGGTTATGCAGGAGGCAAGGACTACGCCGGGCAGAAGCATCCCTTCGACTTCATTCTGGATTTCCGCTACCACATGCATCTTGAGGTCAACACCCTCTTTCAATGCCTGGAGGAATTCGGTGTGTCCCGCATGAAAGTGCCTTGCGATGGTCTGCCGGTTCACAACCTGCCGGGCATCGGCAAGACCTACGATGTCGTTCTCAGTCCGGACTGTGGAGGATGGAAGCCGGTGAGGGCGTACCGACGAGGCGTTGACCTTGAGGTATTGCTGAACAAGCGGGGGATCTCTGTACTGAACCTCTCCAGAAGCGCCAGCCATGCGAAGCTCAGGCTGCCGGAAGTACTGGCACACGTGAAGGCGGCCAAACTGTTCATCGGCGTGGAAACTGGTCCGACACATCTGGTCTCCGGGGTTCACCAGCAGGCGCTGGTGCTGCAGTCAGGTATTCATAGGTCCGCTTTCTGGAATATTTATGCGCGCACGCATGTGGTGGAGAAGGAATGGGCATGCGGGGGAAGGAAATGCCAGGTTCGGAAACACGATGAGTGTGTCATTCCAGAAGGCGTCTGCATGGACCGGTATGCTCCTGAGGACATTGCGGAACTGGCCTGTGAACTGATCTCAAACAAATGAGCTTTGAAACATCCAAATGCACGGCGCGCAGACTTGCGCAGGGCCACCTGCTGAAGCTGGCTGGCAATGGAATCGACATAGGTGCCGGCGACGATCCTTTCCGTCCCCTCTCCGGTGTCTGCCGTCCTTGGGACAAAAAAAGCGGAGGGGGGGATGCCTCTGAACTTAAGGGCTTGGAGGCGGGCTCCCTGGACTATGTCTATGCTTCTCATTGCCTTGAGCATCTGCCTGATCCGGTTGAAGCCCTGAACCGCTGGGCGGATGTGATACGCAGCGGAGGCTTCATGTATGTGGCTGTTCCCGACTTTGATCTTTATGAGGGGGGGGGGGCATCCGCAACAAGTTCCACAAGGCCGCTTTTTCACTGCACCGTCCGTCAGATCCGGCGAAACCGCTCTACAATGTGGCGTCGCTGCTTCTCGGAACCCTGTCCTCAAGACTGAGGCTCTGGTACATCGGGCTGTGTGATGACAACTACAATTACGACCTGCCCTCCAGTGTTGACCAGACCCAGCGAGGGGCTGTCTGCCATATCGAATTTATGGCTCAAAAAATATAACTTCAAAATCAATCTCCCACTGATTCATGAATGCAGTTTACAACAGCCACATATTAAAATGGAAGAACGTCAACTGGCCCGAGGAAGAGCGAAGGCTGCTTGAGAGCATCCAGAGCTGCAAAGGAAAGGAGGTGCTTGCCAAGGTCCGGCAGGGTGACAGGCTGGTGGAACTGCCTTCGCCCAACGGCAATTTCAGCCGGAGACTTCAACTGGAGAAGATCAATCTGAAGGCAGGGTTTGATCTTGAACTCATCACGCGTGAACCGTGCATGGCGGGACATGGGCAGCCGGCGGTCGAGCCAGAAAGGCCTGAGGATTTTGTGGACCGCGCCGATTACAACGCGCTGCAATGGAATGGTGAGCGAGGCACTGGAACCCTGGTGTCCAACCGCATGCGCAACACTCCCATGTTCTTCCGGCACAACGGCATGAACGCCGACGTGATGGACTTGTATGCTGGGCAGACACTGTTTCTGGTGCTCAACGGCGGGAGCCTTGAGGGCTTTGACTGGTCCCGGCTTAAGAAGCCGGGAATCTGCACCTTTGGAGTGAACAACGGCGCCCACGTCCTGCGTCCGACATTTTGGACTTCCGTGGACGATCCCACCCGGTTTCTGCGTTCGATCTGGCAGGATCCGACCATCACGAAATTCATTCCCATGTCGCATTTCCAGAAGCCGGTCTGGGACGAGTCTAAAAATGCGATTTCCAAATCGCAGGTGAAGGATTTCCCCAATGTTTACGGCTATCGCAGAAACGAGGCGTTTCAGGCCGCGCAGTGGCTTTATGAAGACACCATCAACTGGGGGAACCACGGCAAGCGGGGAGGAGGGCGCTCGGTCATGCTTGCGGCGCTGCGCATCGCCTTTCTGCTGGGCTTCCGCAGGGTCTGTCTGCTGGGCTGCGACTTTTACATGGATGACAACAACCGGTACTGGTTTGCGGAGCAGAGGTCAAAGCAGGCCATCTCCAACAATCAGAACAGCTACCGCATCATGATGAGCTATTTTGACGAGCTGCAGCCACACTTCTTAAACGCGGGTTTCCATGTGGTGAACTGCAACCCCAAAAGCCATTTAAAGGCGTTCCCCATGGCGGATCTTGAAGAGGAACTGCGTGCCGCGCAGGTTGACACCGGCGCCACGACGGTCGGCATGTATGTGGACCGCTACAAAGAAACGAAACCAGCCGCACCAAAGCCGAATCCACCGCCGCCAGCTGCCCCCAAAGGGGCTGCGGCTCCCAAAGGTGTGTCTCCCGCGTACAAGACATCCCGCCCCGCCGCTGTCTCCCCGGGAAGCGGGCGAAGGATGGAGGCAAAAACGCTGGGACAGATGATCAGTGTGATAAGAGCGAGCCCCCTGCAGCATCAGCCTTTTGCACACATGCGGCTTGAGTCGATGATCCCTGAAGACATTTATCAGGAGCTTCTGGAGAATCTGCCGGACAGGCGCTGCTACATCGCGCCGCACCGCACCCCCGGTGCCGAGAGGGGGGCGGACGGGAGGCTCAGGCTTGGGCTTTCCAGCAGTGAGATTTCCCGGCTTCAGGGCGGACAGCAAAAGTTTTGGTCTCAAATGCGCACCGTGCTGCATGATCCCCGGCTTGAGTCCGCTTTGCGCATGGCGATGCGAAGCGGACTGAGACAGCGTTTTGGCGGTCATGCCGACAGTTTGAAATTTCAACCCAGGGCCGAGCTCTTGCACGATCCCGAGGGTTATTGCGGGGGGATTCATTCAGGGACTTCCCAGCAGGCCTTGATCCTCGAACTCCACCTGCCTCAGGACTGCAGCCAGTCCGATTCCGCCGCCACCCGATACTTCAGGCGTTCTGAATCAGGGGCGTTTGTCGCTGAGAAGACCCTGGACTTCACCCCGCGTTCTGGGCACGCGTTTGTCGCAGGAGACAGCAGCTACCATGGTCTTGAGTCTACCATGACCGAAGACCGGCATCGAAACGCCCTGCTGGTCACATACGAGATCAAATGAGGTCTGGTATTTTACGTTACAACTAACCATTTGGAATACATCGATTTAAAAAAATTAAACATCTAAATTATGAGCTCCTCATCGTCAGAATTTCCTCCCCCCTCCTCGTCCTCTGAAGTTCCCTCCAGCTCGGAGCACTCTTCATCTTCAGCACCGAGTTCGTCATTTTCGGACTCCCACTCATCTTCATCAGTTTCAGACTCTTCTTCGGGCTCGTCCTCTTCAAACTCCGAATCGTCGTCTTTATCGTCAAGCTCAGCCGGACCGGGGGATTCCAGCTCATCGAGTGAAAGCGGCAATTCGTTTCAACCGCAGCAAAAGAGCACCCAGGCTCCGGTGGTTCCCGTGGATCAGAACGGGACAGGCCTGCCTTATTCCGAGAGCAAAGACCTCGACAGCCTGGGCAGAACGGTGATGCATGTCGATCAAATGGGGGTTGCCACCAAGTTCGCCTATGACAATGCCACGGGCGCGATGGTGCAGAAAATTGCGGATGCAGACACATCATCGGAGGGGGGGGCGGCCAGCCTCCTGACTGCTGGATCCTCCTCTTCTTCGTCTTCTTCCTCTCCTCCTTCTGAAGCGTCCAATCTCGTCACCGACTTTGAAACCGACGACAACGGCCGGGTGCTCCGTGAATACGGTCCGGTGCATGAAGTTCAACTGCGTGTGGACGAGCAGACTGTGGAGGCGGCCATGGTGCGGACCATGAAGTACAACGTGTATCGCGACGACCTGCACCAGGTCTGGACCGCCTCAGGGTATGCCAGGGGCAACGGGCCCAACTACACGTTTGTGACCGTCGGTTCCGTGCACCTTTCCTTCATGAACGACTCAGGCCAGGTGACCGATGACATCGAGGCGGTCCGAGTGTGCGACATGGGCCCCCTGTCCGAGGCGGAAACTTTTCCACGTCCACGCTGGCGGCGCTGGACCCACAAGATCTACGACATGTGGGGCCATCTGCTCTCGCAACGCGTTTATAGCAGGATCCCGGAAAGTGGAGAGGGTGAGAAAGACTACGACTACGCCGAGACCTGCTATGGCTACGACAGCATGGGCCGGCTGACCAGTGTCGGCTATCCCGATGGCACCAGTGTCCAGTACGTCTATGAGGACACCGACTATCCGTTCCTGGAGACGGCGGAGGCCTGATCGAACCCGTGATCGCCGGCGTTC
>NCCR01000285.1 GCA_002279765.1 Verrucomicrobia bacterium 12-59-8
TCCGTTTTTGCCCATGGACAGGCGTACACGCTTTGGCCCCACGCGGCTGACTGAGGACAGTCAGCCCTACCTACCCAGCCGATGGTAGGGCGGGCTTGTCCTCAAGCCGCCGTCGTGCGTCAGGCTGGTGGGCTCCGTTTTTGGCCATGGACAGGCGTACCTGCTTTGGCCTCACGCGGCTGACTGAGGACAGTCAGCCCTACCTGCCCAGCGCCGGTAGGGCGGGCTTGTCCTCAAGCCGCCGTCGGGCTGCCCCACGCTCCCTTTCCAGCCCGCCCTTCCGCTCGCGCTCAATTCTTCGCGGCGATGGCGGCGCGGTAGTTGGCGTGGGCGCGGAAGTACTCGGCCTGCGCTTCGACTTCGAGGACTTTGGCGTCAAAGCTGGCTTGCTCACGGATCTGCAGCGCGAGCAGGTCGGTGGCGCCTTGCTTGAGGCGTTCGCTTTCGGCGTTGGCCAGTTGCTGCGCCAGGTCCACATTCCGCCGGGTCTGCCGCAGCACTTCATCCGCCGCGAGCAGGGCGCTGTGGGCGTCCCGCACGTCGGCCACGATGCGTTCGCGGGCAAAGCGCAGCTCCTGGTTCAGGCGGTCGATCTGCGCCTCGGCCAAATCCACGCGGCCTTGGGCTTCACGGCGCTGCAGCGGCAGCTTGAACTCGATCTTCGCCTCGACCCCGGTGCGCTCGATGTCGCGCGGGGTGCTCCCATTCAGGCCCTGGGCGGCCTGCACGCCCACCTCCAGGCTGGGCAGCAGGTTGTTCTTGGCCAGGCGGTGGTCGATGGCGCTTTTCTCCAGCGTGAGGGCGATGCGGCGCATCTCCGGGCGCTCGATCACGGCCTTGGCGATGTCCACCGTGAGCTGCGCCCCTCCCGGGTGCGTGTGTGCGGGAAAGGCGGCGGGCACCCGCGCGCGCGGGGCCAGGATGGGCTCGGCGCTGCGCAGATCGCGGTAAAAGAGGGAGAGCTCGATGGTGGTGGCCTGCAGCCGGCGGCTGGCCTGCACCACGGCGATCTCACGGCTGACGACGAGGCGCTGATTGTCCACCTGCACGATGGGGGCTGAGGCTCCGTTTTTCACCTGTTCGGCGATGGCCGAGTCGCGCTCCTTCGCCACGCGCAGCAGAGACTCCGTGATGGCGAGGCGCTGCCCTGCCGCCAGCCACCCATAATAGGAAATGGTAGCCGCGCGAATGAAGTCCAGGTACTGCCGCAGGATGATGGGGTCCGCCAGCTCCTGGTCGATCTGCGCCTGCCACAGCGTGGCGCGGCGGCGGTCGATGGTGCCATCCCGCAGCAGCGGGATGCGAAAGCCCAGGATGCCCTGGCCGTCCACCCCGGTGCGTTCCTTGTTGTAGTTGGGCAGGAAGCCGCTGCTGAGGCGGTAGCCGCCATACACGCTGCCGCCCCAGCGGCTGAGCGGCTGCTCCAGCGTGGCGTAGCCGGTCTGGCCGTCGTAGTACCCGGCGGGGGCAAAGGTGCTGCCCGCATTGAGGTTCAGGTCAAAGGCCCCCAGCGCCTGGCGCGCGCGCCCGTTGGCGATGTCCTGCTCGATCATGGCCGCGAGGTAGGGCGGGTACTGCGTCTGCACGCTCTGCAGCACCTCCGTGAGCAGCAGCGGGCGGGTTTTTTCAGATTTCTCCGGCGCAGCCTCCAGCCCGGCAAAGGGCAGCATCAGCGCCACCATGGCGGCGCGGCAGCGGTGCAGGGGCTGCAGGTCAGGGCGCGGCCTCCGGGCCGGGGCCGGGGTCATGTTCAGGTGCGTGGTCGGGGTCGTTCGGGTCGGTGTCATGTTCAGGGGCATCTTCAGGGTCGTCTTCAGCTTCAGGGTCAGTTTTAAAATCATTTCTTCGTGGGGTCGAGCTTGCCGTCGGCGTTGGAGTTCACCGCCGGGAAGCCATTGATCTGCCGCCACAGCTCAAACCACAGCGGCACTTCGTCCAGCAGGATCCACGCATTGGCGCGCGTGCCCTGCCGCAGCCAGCGCTCGCGGTCTGGCCAGCCCACGGTCACGGGGCCCTGGCCGTTGCCACGGTCCACCACGTCATCCGCCGGGCCGATGAGCACACGGAAGCGCCCCTGGCCGTCATCGCTCGCATCGACAAACACCACCTCCCCGCCAAAGGTGCCGATGGCCAACTGCGGCCAGCCGATGGTCTGCACCGCAGGCCAGCCCTCAAACGCCAGGCGCACCGGACTGCCGGGCGTGACGACGCCGCCCACCTCTTTCCGCGCATGCACCAGCGGCATGTCATTGCCGTCCACCCACACCTCCACATTGCGGCTGTCGCTCTCAGGAATGATCACGCAGATCAGCGAGCCGGGCCGCAGGTACGTACCGTCCGTCACCGCCACCTGCAGCACGATGCCATCACGCGGGGCGTCCACGATCTGGCGCAGGTTTTGATTGATCTGCACATCGATCACCGAGAGGTCGCGCTCCGCCGTGGCCACCTCCCCCAGCGCGCTGCCTTTGGACGCGTGGATGCTGGCGATCAGCGCATCCATGTCATTGCCCGTGCGCTTCAGCGCCGCCTCGGCAGACTTCAGGTCCGCGCTCGTCGCATCCCGCTGCAGCGTGGCCAGCTCCATGCTGCGCTGGGATTCAAGCTGCTTGCTGAAAAGCTCCTGCGTGCGTGCGTGGTTGAGCTGCGCCGTCTCCGCCGCGATCTTCGCGCCCGCCACCCGCTGCTGCGCGCCATCGATGGCCTGCGCCTTCGCCAGCTCCTGCTGCGTGATCTGCGCCGTGAGAGACTCCACCCGCCCCTGCGCAAAGTCACGCCGGCTCTCGATGGCCTCGCGCTGCGCCTTCAGGTTGTTGATCAGGTTGGGGTCATTGTCCTGGATCTCGATGATCAGCTCCCCCTTCTTCACACGCTGCCCTTCCACCACATGGAGATTGCGCACGCGGCCGGAGACCTGCGCCTCCACGTTCACCCGGCGGTCCAGCGGATTGAAGGCGATCACCCGCCCCGCCCCGGCCACAAACTGCCGCCACGGCAGAAACAGCAGCGCCAGCACCAGCACCACAAAGCCGGTGAGCAGCAGACGGCTGAAGAGGCGGGTGAAGCGCACCGGACTGGCCAGGCTCAGCGCCGGCAGCGGCGGTGCAGGGGAAAAAGCAGCGGAAAGGGGAGGGGGGGAAGGATTCATGAAAGCAGGCGTGAGTAAGTAAGAGTCGTCAGCAAGGAGGGGCATCAGGCAGCGGCAGGTGGCGGAGTGCCGCCATTGCTCAGGCGGCACGGCGCCAGCTCAATGATCTGGCCGCAGCGCGCGCTGACCTGGGAATCGCGCGTAGTCACCACCACCGTCCACGGCAGCGACTTGTCCAGGATGGCGGCAGAGAGCACGGCAAAGGAGGCATCGTCCATGTTGTCCAGCAGCTCATCGATCAGCAGCAGGCGTGGCCGCTGCGCCAGAGCGCGGGCCAGCAGCAGGCGCATGCGTTGATTTCCCGAAAGCGGAGCCCCGCCGATCTTGAGCCGCAGGCCCAGACCCTCCGGCCGCGCCAGCAGCACATCCAGCAGGCCCACCTGCCGCAGCGCCGCGCGGACCTCATCCATGCCGATGTCGCAGCGGCCCAGGCGCAGATTTTCCACCACCGTAGCGCCCATGATCTCGTCCCGGCGCAGTAGCTGCGTGCTCTCCCGCAGAGCCTCCAGATCCCAGCTCCGCAGGTCCACCCCGTCGATCGTGACAAAGCCACCCGTCGGCTCCCGCAGGCCAAAGAGAATGTCCAGCAGCGAGCTCGCCCCCGCACCATGCGGGCCCACCACCGCCGCACGCGCCCCCGCAGGGATGCTGAAGCTGCGCCCACTGAAAAGCGGCGCGCCCCCCTGGTACGCGAAGTCCACCCCGCTGGCCACCACCGCCGCGCCGCCGCCATCACCGCCGCCGCTACCGCTACCGCCATCACCACCACGGCTCAGCACCGGCTTCTCACCGCCCGTGCGCTCCGTTTCCAGATCAAAGACGTGGCCCAGCTTGTCCATGGCCGCCATCGCATCGTACCAGGCCTCCAGTTTTTTGCCCAGCTTGGAGAGAGAAGCCACGATGCCGCTCATGATGATCTCACTGGCCACCAACTGGCCCAGCGTGATCTGCTGGCTGATCACCAGATACCCGCCCAGCACCAGCAGCGCCGCCGAGGCCACCACCTGCAGCGTCAGCATCCCCGCGATCTGCCGCATCAGCACCCGGAAGTGCCTGCCGCGCGCCATCACATAGCCCGTGCTCAGCTCATTGGCACGCTCAAACGCCATGCGGCTGCCGCCGGGGCCCTTGAAGAGAAACGGGAAATGCGCCACCTCCTCAAACCAGTTCACCAAATCGTATTTCACTCGCGACTCCTCAATGCTCGTGCCCACCGCCCCGCGCCCCAGCAGCCACAGGCACAGGATGATCAGGATGAGCAGCACCGCCGCAAACAGCAGCAGCAGCGGATGGTACAACGACAGCAGCAGCATGCCGATGAGCCCGCCAAACACCAAGTTCACCCCATCCAGCAGCAGCAGAGAGGTGGACTTCTGCGCCGTCACCACATCCAGAAAGCGGTTCACCATCTCCGGCGCATGCACCTCATCATGCACCTGCGCCCGCACCCGCGGCAGGCGGTAGGCCAGATCCGCCGCCGCCCGCACAAAGATGCGGCGCTGAATCAAGTCCGACACATAAAACTGAAACCCCGTGACCACCGCCTGCAGCCCCAGACAGCCAAACAGCGCCAGCCCCACAACCACCAGCGCCTGCACAAACGGGCGCGACTGCCCGCCGAAAGCCAGATTGCTCACGATCGCATCCACCGCCAGCGGCACCGCAAGGTACAGCAGCGCCGAGAACACCGAAAACACCAGCAGCGTGCGCACCTCCCGCCGCTCCGCCAGCAGCAGCCCGAAGAAGCGCCGCACCGGACTCACCGACCCATGCCCATGCCCGTGATCATGACCATGCCGCGCGCCATTCCCCGCCTGCGCCGCCGCGCTCATCTCCGCCGCCGCCCGGAGGCGATGTACCACGCCCGCCTCCACCACCGCATGCACCCCCGCCGCACCCACCAGCCGGGCCAGCTCCAGGCGCGACACCGTCACCCGGTGGTCCGGGTGCTCCCCCTCCGCCATGCGCAGACTGAACCAGCCCGCATGCGTGATGACCAGCCAGCGGCTCTCCACCTCGCACCAGAGCACCACCGGAGCATCCGCCTGCGCCAGCCACACCACCTCGCTCAGCGGCAGCCGCACCGCAGACACCTGCATGCCCGCGCCCCCCGCCGCCGCAGACAGCACCGCCAGCGGATCCCCCGGCACCGCCGGACCTCCCGGCGGCAGCGTGGCATGCTCGGCGGCCAGACGCGCACGCTCAGGATCCAGATCACTGCCGAGGATGGCAGCCAGCTGCATCAGCGTCGTGGAAGAAAGAGAAGAGGAGGGGCAGGATGAAGGTGTCAAAATGGGGGAAATAATTCGTGTCTCTTACGCCCCCCTCGCACAGCCGGACGCACCCCCGACACTCCAAAAAACAGCCCTGAATGTAAGCCTCCGCCAAGCCAGAAAAACCAAGCAAGGAATCTCAGCAGCCCCGCCTAAAGGATCCGCTAACCATCCCCACTCCACCACACCGTCCTCCCGCCCCCCCATGAAATCCAGAGGGTTGAGTTTCAGCCGCACTGGGTTCCCGCCACGCGCTGAAACGGCCTCAGGTATCTGGCACAAGATCCTTAGTCTTGAGCGCTATATCTTAGGTTCAATGGGCTGCGCCGTTGTGGGGTCAGACTGGCCGCTGGTGCCATCCATGACCAGCCCATTTGGGGGCCATTGGGCGTACATGGCATTCAGTTTGAACACATGGACAAAAAGCCGGACAGTCAGCCGGACAACATGGTGGACATAAATACGGACAAAAAATCGGACAAAAACAGGTGATATTTTGTCGGCTTTGGGTTTGTAAGCTCGTTTTACCAAGGAAAGTGCGCGCCATTAAAAATGCGTGCAAATAAAAATGCGCGCAATTAAAGTGGACATTAATGAGGACATTGATGAGGACATTTGAAACGACACATCCCTGGCTAAAGTTTGCCATCCGGCTCGGCGACATGCAGCCGGACTTCTGGCTGCTGCTGGGGGAGGCAGGCTCCAAGTGCGACCACTTGGCGCGCGTGCCGCTGCGGCCGGAAACCGCGCAAAAGCTCCACCAGCTCTACCTCGCCAAGGGCGCGGCAGCCACCACCGCCATCGAAGGCAACACCCTGTCCGAGACCGAAGTGCTTCAGGCCGTGGAAGGGCGGCTGCAGGTCGCCCCCTCCAAGGAATACCTCAAGCAGGAGGTGGACAACATCATCGCCGCCTGCAACCTCATGAGCACGCAACTCGCGGCCAGCCAAATGCCCCTGCTCAGCACCCCGCTGGTCAAAAGCTACAATGCCCAGGTGCTCAAAAACCTCCCACCCGAGGAGGACGTTGTCCCCGGAGAGTTTCGCCAGCACTCCGTGCTCGTTGGGCATGTCTATCGCGGTGCCCCACCTGAAGACTGCGCCTACCTCATGGACCGGCTGTGCGGCTGGCTCAACGGCCCCGATTTCAATCCCGCCTCCGGCAAACCCGGCATGGAAATCGTCTATGCCATCATCAAGGCCGTGCTCGCCCATGTGTATCTCGCCTGGATTCACCCCTTCGGCAACGGCAACGGCCGCACCGCACGACTCGTGGAGTTTCACCTCCTCATGTCCGCCGGCATACCCTCACCCGCCGCGCATCTGCTCAGCAATCACTACAACGAGACCCGCGCCGAGTACTACCGCCAGCTCGACCACGCCAGCAAGTCCGGTGGCGATCTCCGCCCCTTCCTCCTCTACGCCGTGCAGGGGCTCGTGGACGGCCTGCGCCAGCAGCTCCACTTCGTCTGGGAGCAGCAGTGGGACGTCACCTGGCGCAACTACGTCCACGAGCGCTTCCAGCACAAAAGCAGCCCCAGCGACACCCGTCAGCGCCACCTCGCGCTCGATCTCGGCACCGTCCACGACTGGGTGCCCATCGCCACCCTCACCGAACTCACCCCCCGCCTCGCCAAAGCCTACGCCGCCAAAACCCCCAAAACCCTCCAGCGCGACCTCACCGAAGCGTTTCTGCCGCTGAAGAAGCGGGGGTGAGGCGAAGGGTGAGGGATGGTTCTTTGAAAGGATTGCGGAGCCTCCCTGCGCCCCGCCGATGAAAAGGCCGTCGAAAACGAATTCGTCTTCGAATCCGAAGCCTCCGACTTCACCAACCGCCTAGCTGGGCAAATGGAAGTGCATGCTGCGGAGGAAAACACTGCATCGGTAACCGGCAAAACAATCGTCGCAGGCTGGTAGGAGCCCGGAGGAGTCAAACGGCTATCTCAATAAATCGTCGTCGTACGGCGTGCCCAGGTACAGGTTTCTCATCTTCCAACTTCAGCCAGCTCAGGCCATCACCCCGCGCTTCTCCATCCCCAGAGAAATGGCCGACTCCACCAGCACTCGCACCACCGGGTTACAGCCCTTGAAGGTCATACGTTCCAGCACCTGAGTACCATGCTGCTCGATGAAGCCGGACACCAGCGCATTCACAAAGGAACTATTCGCACTGCGGATGCCAGTAAAATCCAGCTCGATCTGCGTGCAGAGACCGACATACGGATCCATCCGCCCCATCCGAAACTCAGCCGCGCGCTCCCCGTCCGCCAGACGAGGACCGAATTCTTCAGCAAGATTGAGTTCCAAGTTCATTTACGTGAAAATACCAGATGATGGGCCCGTACGCAAGAGGCCTGCGCTGGAGTCCGTGATGTCCTTCTGCCGGAAGGCAGTTACCACCAGCGTACCATCCATACGGCCGCCATCCGGAAGAAGTTGCACCTCTGCCTCCCTTTCTGGCCGCAGCTGTACCACGCCCGCCCCGCTCACCACCAGCAGCCAGCCCCGTGTCTGCCGCACCAGTTTGGACACCAGAGTGAGCCCCACGCCTTCGTTGGTCGGGCGCCCTTTGCTGGAGACCTTTGGCTCCAGCGCCCGCAGGATTGCCTCTGCGTCTGTCAGTCCGGCTGCCCACGGCAGCCCCGCATCCACAAAGCTCTGGCGGATTCCCTTCCCATTGTCCGCCACAGCCAGCCGTACCAGTCCCTCCGCACGTGCCACTTGGGCTGCCGCATAGCCCAGCCCGCGGCTGTGCTGTCGCGCATTGTTGGCTGTCTCTGTAAAGACATAATAGGCTAGGTCATACAGTGCCGCATGCGGACTCTCATACTCATCCCCGCCAGGTGCCAGGCATGCGGCCATGTCCGCGCCCATCGTTTCTACTTCATGATCCACCAGCTTGACCGGCACAAAGCGCCCGCGCGACTCGTGCCTGCGGAAGTTCTCCGGAAGTTCCGCGCCGCACGCGGTCAGCACATCCATTCGTTGGAGATAACCTGTGATGGCACAGCGCTCTAGATTCAAAAAGTTGACTTTTCGGCCCTGTCTCAGCCAGCGCGTGACGCACGCCACCAAGGCTGCAAGCGCTCCCGGAGACACCCTGCACAGTCCTCCGAAATCAAGGTCGATCTCCCTCGCATCCCCCGGTTTAGACAGCAGGGAAAGAAAAGGCAGCAGGCCGTCGGCATTGATCCGGCTGGGAAGAAGCAAATGCATGCACATTGCTTACAGGCGGGGTTCTCGTCACGCCAGTCCCTCGAATCAGTTTCATGAATTTTTCTAAAGATCCCTCTGGTGCCGGATCACATATTCGGCTCTGCCTCCATCAGTTCGAAGTGCTGCTGTCCAAATGCCTGGCGCCATGCTTCCTTGCTAAATGGCGGGCACCTCAAGCTTTTCGCAGGCATAAAAAAAGGAGGTGAATGTCTTCACCTCCTTTTCTGAAATGATCTCAGGTCAAAACTCAAGCCTGCCAAGCCATCTTATCCTGCAACGCATTGGAAATGCGCTGTTGCTCTCTCTTTTCCACGGCAAGAAGGGAGGTGCGCTTTTTGGCATTAAACTCTTGAAAAGCTTTCGGACTGTAGCCGAATTCCTGTGCAAGCGTGTTTGGCTGCTTTGTCTGACTCTCGGTTTTGTTCATTGTGTGTTGTGATTGCACTGAAAAGATTGGGCCGAATTTTCTCAATGCACCTTAGAAACGTATGAAAAGTAAAGTTTGTCGTCAAGAATTTCTAATGAATCACCTCTTGACAATTTACGAGCGATGATCTGCTGCGCGCTCTCACTGCCACTTTCTTCGGAGTTTTCCACCACCAAAACCTTGTCGAAAAGCGGCACGTATTTCGGCAGGTGCTCGATAAACTGGCTGTGGGAGGAATTCAAATATTTCGGAGGCGGAAAACGCTTCGTATCGAAGGCTCTCTGCATCGCCCTCTTCTGTGCGATGTCCAGACGGGTGAGGATCGCGACAAAAGCCGTGTTGTAGCCACGCCCCTTTGCCTCCTGAATTTTTTTCACCGTTTCGTCGTAATGCGACATGGATGAGTCCCAGCCAAATGAACGCTTCTCAGACACGAGGCGGCTGAACATGAGCTCAGAGATGATGCGTGATTCAGCCTGCGTCAGTTCGCTGGCCCTGCCATCAGAGACCGACTTTAGCAGATTAAACTCCGGCAGCATTTGTTTGCAATAGTCCACCCCAACCAGTGCATCCAAGCCAAAACCGCATTTGAGGTAGTCATGCATGATCAAAAACTGCATCGTGACAGTCTTGCCTGACCCATATCCCCCACCGGTAAAAACCACGGTAGGCTCGCCCTGAGGTGGGCAGAACCGTGTCAGATATTCCGCCAGACGCTCCCTGTAGTCCGCCCTGTCCAATGTGCAGCCTGATGGC
>NCCR01000046.1:0-32659 GCA_002279765.1 Verrucomicrobia bacterium 12-59-8
GAATGAGATCGCCGGGGCTGACCTTGCGGCCAAAGACTTCGACTTCGCAGTTCCAACGCACGGGATGGACGTGCGCATGGCCGACGCAGAAACGACGGGCCAGGGCTTTGAATCCGGCGTTGGTCATTTCATCGACATCGCGAATCGCGCCATCGACGATGGTGCCCACGCAGCCGAGAGCGCGGTGCATGTTGCTGTTCACCTCGCCCCAGAAGGAGCCGATGGTGCGGGGTTTGTCGAGATCCTGCACGCAGACAATTTTGGGACCAGAGATGCTGGCCACGTAGCTGCGGTATTCGTTCCATGCATTCGCATTGGCCTCGCGATGCGCCTTGTTGCTCGGCTCCACCACGACGGTGACGGCGTAACCGACCATGGGTCCCATCTGCGGCATGAAGTCGCGGACTTCTTCGAGGTTGAAGCCGTCGGCGGCGGGATCGCGTTTGGTGATCTGCTCCCAGCCATTGTAGATGGTGGGTGTGTTCCAGCGTTTGAGTTGAAGGAGGTCGGAATGAGGAATCATGGAATGCCAAGGTGGGACATCATGAACGCAGCAACACTTGAATTCTCTGTGGTCATTTCAGCTTACCACGGCATGGATGAGGCCATCCGCTTATGCATTCCGTACCGCCCAGACCCTCGCTCATCACGCACAGCGCCAACTTTTTACGCGAGGCCCTGCTGCGAGGAGAATGGCAGGAGGTACTGCCTTCAGAGCGCACGCTCTGCACGCGGCTGCGCATCAGCCGCCCCACGCTACGAGCGGTGCTCACGCAGTTGGAACGCGAAGGCGTGATTGGCGCGGTGGTGGACAAACGCAGACAGATTCACGCCCCGATCCAAACGGGTAGCAAGACAGTGGCATCTCGCGTGATCGCGCTGCTGACGCCCGTGCCGCAGCAGGCGATGCCGCCGTTTGTGCTGTTTTGGGTGGATGCGCTACGTGAGCTACTGGCGGAGGCTGGTTATCAGCTTGAGGTGCATGCGAGCCCGCATTGTTTCACCGCCAAACCTGCGGGTGGGCTGAAGAAGCTCACGCAGCGTGTGCCTGCCGCAGCATGGGTGATGTTTCGCTCCACCCCAGTGATGCAGCGGTGGTTTTTCGCGCAGCAACTGCCGACCGTCATCGCGGGATCTTGCGGTGATGACATGGGACTCCCCTCCGTGGATCTGGACTACCGTGCGACCTGTCGGCATGCGGCGACCATGCTCATGCAGAAAGGACACCGTCGCATCGCCCTGCTGCTGCCGGACTCAGCGCATGGCGGAGATGCGGACAGCGCCATGGGTTTCCGCGAGGCCTTTGCTACATGCGATGCCTTGCCCTGTGTTTTGCCTCATCACGAGACAGCAGAACAGGTGATCGAGAGTCTGAATGAGGCGCTGAAACGGAAACCTACACCGACGGCCTTTCTTGTCGCGCGTTCGATTCATACGCTGACGGTGATCACACATCTGCTGCGGCTGGGCCACAAGATCCCGCGTGATTTTGCCATCGTTTCGCGGGATGACGATGCGTTTCTTGATCATGTGGTGCCGAAGGTGACGCGCTACTCTGCGGATGCGGCGAAGTTTGCAAAGCGGCTTGCACGACTGGTGCTGGAGCTGGCCCAAACTGGGCATACGAGCATCAAGCCGGTGCGTTTGATGCCGGATCTGCGGCGTGGGGAGACGGTGTGAGCGAAGTCGCTACGCACCGAAGGCTTCGATGAAGCAGACTTCGAGCGCGAGACCTTCGTTGACGTTGGTGTGCAGATGGCTTTCGAGCTGGCGCAGGACGCGGATGCGTTTGGCGACATCGCCGGGCTCCCACTTGGTGGCGAGGGAAGCGGTGGCTTCTTGAAACTTGGGCAGATCGAGATGCTCGGCTCCGGCTTGCTGGCGGGCGACATCGCCCATCCAGGAGAGGAGAAGTTCCATGAGCGAGGTGCGCTGCTGGAGGTAGTCGGCTTCGATCTGGGCTTCGACCTGTTCTTCGCGCTGCTTGAGCCACGCGCCGTCGGTGGTCTTGGCGTAGTGGTCCTGCTCGCGTTCGAAGTCGGCTTCCTGCTCCTTTTTGATGGAGTCGTGCAGTTCTTCGAGGATCCCTTCGAAGTCCTTTTTCAATGAGAGCGCAGCCGAGATGCTGCCGCTCTCCTTCTTGGACATCTGTTTGAGCACGTAGAGCAGCTTGCCCTCGTGCTCGGTGAAGATGCGCGCGCCATCGGGGGGCATCAGCGCGACTTCGAGGACGCGGGACTGGATGGTGGGCAGAAGCTGCTGGGGCTGGGTGCTGAGGAGCAGCAGGAGCGTGTTCGGCGGTGGTTCTTCGAGCGTTTTGAGAAAGGCGTTCTGCGCCTGGGGGTTCATGCGCTCGGCATCGACAATGACCGCGAGCTTCCAGCCGTTGGGCGCGGCGGTGCGGTGGATCATCTTTTCCAAAAAGCGGATGGTGCCGGGGTCGTCGCCGTCGTCGCCGATGGTGATGCGGCGTGATTTGCTCTGCGGGCGCAGGACGATGGCCCCCTGCCCTTCCCAGGCTTCGAGGGTGCCCATTTTCGTGCCGACCATGAGGTCGAGCACTTTGGCGGCGAAGACTTCCTGCTGCGCCTCCTTGGGGCCGGTGATCAAGTAGGCGTGGCCGAGGCGGCCGTTGTCACGGGCGCGGGCGAGGAGTTCAAGGGCGTGGTCGGCTTTGAAAGGCATGAAGTGGAATGACGAACTCCGAAGGCGGTGAGACGAAGGAATCAGGCCCTGGCAGGCCCGACTGGGTTCGGCACCCATCCGGAAGGGTTTGACCTACTCGACATCCGTCCCGGTGCAACTGGCAGCTCTGCCTCCGACGCGGGGCAGGAATGCCCCGGCTGCGCACCGTGCCTGCGCAGGCGCGGTCATTCGTAGTGCAGTGGTTCGGTCAGACTGGCCTCCGAAGGGCCAAACCGCGCCTCCAGCTTGTTCTTGAACCTCAGGAACATCGTCGTCGCCGGCTTGTCCGGGGCCGTCCGCACCGAGAGTTCGACCGCGCCTGAAGGCAGCAACCGCCATGTGAAAGTGGCCACCTTCTGGCCTCCCCGAACGTGGTCACCGGTGCCATCCTTCTCGAACTTCCACTTCGTCATGGCGGCTGTCAGCCACGTCTTTCCGACAAACCAGCGCAGTTCGGGCATCTCGGCACCTGCCGCCGCATTCCCAGCGTTGGCCGCGGCGACTGCGGTCGCTTCCGTCGGTGCGCGCTTCCCCGTCTTTGCAAAGGCGATCTGCTGATTCATCGTGGTGATCTCCGCCTGCACCACATTGGCGCCGGCCTGATTTCCGGCACGCGAATAGGCGTCTCGCAGCTTTTCCAGTTCCACGAGATATTTGCTCCTCAGCGGCGCTGTTTCCCTCTCCACAGCTCCCTGGTAGGACATCTGTAGCTTGTCAAAGTCGGCAACGCCCCCGTCTGCCGCAGCAGCTGGACGCACGATCCCGCAGGTCAATAAGGTCAAAAAAACGAAGGTCTTCATGGTACGCATTTCACTGAAACTTCACCTGTAACGCAATCCTAAACCGTCTTGTTTCTGCGTTCGCGGGGAGTGCTCAGGCCAGCCGCGCGGACACCCGCTCCCAAACCGCCTCATGCACAGCCTCGGGCGTGGCTCCGGCATCTATGACCTGGATGCGCTGAGGCTCTGCCTGGGCAACTTCGAGATAGCCCTGGCGGACTTTTTCGAAGAACGACTGCGGCTGGCTTTCCATGCGGTCCAGCTCACGGCCGCTTTGATGAATGCGCTGCCTGGCGGTGGCGCTGTCCATGTCGAGCACGAGCGTGAGCTGCGGCAGGGTGTCGCCTATGGCGAAGTGATTGATGGCGCGCACGCTTTCCAGCGGGAGTCCACGAGCGATGCCCTGATAGACCTTGGTGGAGTCGAGGAAGCGATCAAGAATGACGAAGGTACCGGCCTCAAGCAGCGGGCGGATTTTTTCGCGGACGAGCTGGGCGCGGCTGGCGGCGAAGAGCAGAAGCTCGGTCTCCGGGGTCATGGCTGCGCCCTCTTTGGCATGCTGGAGGAGATGGCGAATGCTTTCGCCAATCTCGGTGCCGCCGGGCTCACGCAGCACCACGACGGGTCGCCCTGCGGCTTCGAGCCGGGTGCGAAGCAGGGTGATCTGCGTGGACTTGCCGCACCCTTCAGAGCCTTCGAAAGAGAGAAGGAATCCTGCACTCATGGCATCACTCCCACTCAATGCTGGCGGGTGGCTTGGTGCTGATGTCGTAGAGCACGCGATTCACGCCTTTGACACTGTTGAGGATCTTGTTGGAGGCGTTGCGCAGCACGGAGTAGGGCAGCTCGACCCAGTCGGCGGTCATGGCGTCTTCGCTGATGACGGCACGCAGAGAGATGGCCTGCTCGTAGCTGCGTTCATCGCCTTTGACCCCGACGGTTTTGACGGGAAGCAGTGCGGCATAGGCCTGCCAAGTCTGCTCATACCAGCCGCTGCGGCGGAGCTCGGCAATGAAAATGGCATCTGCATGCTGGGTGGTGGCCACGCGCTCGGCGGTGATCTCTCCGGGGATACGAACGGCAAGGCCCGGTCCTGGGAATGGATGACGCCACAAAGCGCGGTGAGGGATGCCAAGGCTGGCACCGAGGGCGCGGACTTCGTCTTTGAAGAGTTCGGCGAGCGGTTCGAGCACCTTGCCCTGCGCCTTGAGTTCCATGATCTTATCGACACGATTGTGATGCGTCTTGATCTTGCTGGCGATGGAGCCGCTGGTGGCGCTTTCGATGACGTCAGGGTACAGCGTGCCCTGGGCAAGAAGCTCAACGTTGTCGGCGACCTTCCAGAATTCTTCAACGAAGAGCGTGCCGATGATGCGGCGCTTTTGCTCAGGATCGGTGACGCCTTTGAGCGCACCGAGGAAGATGGCGCTGGCGTCGATCTGCTCGATGGGGACGCCGACTTCTGCGAAGAGTTCCTTCACTTCCGCACCTTCATTGAGGCGCATCATGCCGGTGTCGATGAAGATGCAGCGGACTTTGACGCCAGCCTTGGCGAGCAGGACGGCGAGCACGGTGCTGTCCACGCCGCCGGAGACGCCGCAGATGACTTCGCGGTTGCCAACTTCGGCTTTGATGCGCTCCAGCATCTGGGCTTTGAATTCCTGGATGTCGAACTTGGCGAGAACAGCACCGCTGCCGATGAGGAAGTTTCTGAGGATGGCGGTGCCTTCGTGCGAATGCGTGACCTCCGGGTGAAACTGAATGCCCCAGCAGCGGTCCGACCACTTCAGAGCCACGGGCACGGCGTCTTCATTGGTGGCGATGATCTGGGCCGTGCTGGCGAGGTTGGCGCAGGTGTCGCTGTGGCTCATCCAGACCTGGGACTCGTGGGAGATGCCGTTGAAGAGGTCTGTGTGATCGGTGACCACGAGCTTAGCGGGGCCGTATTCGCGGGTGACGCCGGGTTTGACTGAACCGCCGTGCTTGATGTTGAGCAACTGCATGCCGTAGCACACGCCCAGAACGGGCACGCCGAAGGACATGAGCTTGGCGTAATCGACATCGGGCGCATCAACGTCAGACGTGCTGCGCGGACCGCCGGAAAGGATGATGGCACCGGGCGACTGCAGATTGGCGAGTTCCGCCGGCGGATAGAGGTGCGAAACAAAGCCGAGCTCGCGCACGCGACGAACGATGAGCTGGGAATATTGGGAGCCGTAATCGAGAACGGCGACTTCTTGGGCGGTCATGAGAAAGGTGCTGACAAATGAAGGATGACGAAGAACGAACGCTTGCGGCATCAATGCGGCTCGTAGTTCACCGGTTCTTCGGTGATGACGACGTCGTGCGGGTGGCTTTCCTTGAGGCCACCAGCCGTGATGCGTACGAAGCGAGCCTTGGCACGCAGTTCGTCGAGTGTGTTGGCACCGACATAGCCCATGCCTGAGCGCAGACCGCCAATGAGCTGGAAGACGACGTCTGCCAACGGGCCTTTATAAGGCACGCGTGCTTCCACGCCTTCGGGGACGAGCTTGCCTGAGCTGTTCTGGCCGTAGCGGTCGCCAGCCCCCTTGCGCATGGCTTTGAGACTGCCCATGCCACGATATTCCTTGAAGGTGCGGCCCTGCCATTTGACCATGTTGCCGGGGCTTTCAGCCGTACCAGCCAGCAGGGAGCCGAGCATGACGAAGTCAGCACCTGCAGCGAGGGCTTTGACAATGTCTCCGGAGTAACGAATGCCACCATCAGCAATGACGGTGACGCCTGCGGCACGGCAGACTTCCGCCACTTCCTGCACGGCGGTGAACTGCGGCATACCCACGCCGGAGATGATGCGGGTGGTGCAGATGGAGCCGGGACCGACGCCAACTTTGACAGCGGAAGCGCCCGCTTTGACGAGATCACGCGCGCCTTCGGCAGTAACAACGTTGCCTGCGACGATGGGAATGCTGGAACCGAGGCTGTCGCGTAGGCGGGCGATGACCTGCATGACGCGGCTCGTGTGGCCCGTGGCGGCGTCAATGAAGACGGCATCCGCACCGGCTGCCTGCATGGCGAGGCCACGCTCCACACAATCCTCACCCACGCCGACGGCGGCACCCACGCGGAGCTGGCCGTTGGCGTCTTTGGCGGCATTGGTGAACATCTGACGCTTGACGATGTCCTGCTTGGTGATCAGGCCGGCGAGCTGGCCGTTGGAGTCCACCAGCGGGAGTTTTTCGATGCGATGTGTGTAGAGAATTTTCAGAGCATCCTCAAAACTGGTCTGCGGGGTGCCGACAGAGAGCTTGTCACGCGGCGTCATGATAGCGGAGACGGGGGTGCTTTCGTCCTCAATGTACCACATGTCACGGCTGGTGACCATGCCGGCGAGTTTCCCCTGAGCGTCCACCACCGGGAAGCCGCTGACGCCTTTTTCATGCATCAGACGCTGCACCTCGCCCAGTCGGGTCTCTGGTGAGACGGTGTGTGGCTGCTGGATGACGGTATTTTCCGAGCGCTTGACCCGCGCCACGTGCTCCGCCTGCTGGTCGATGGGACAATTCCGGTGAATGACCCCGAGACCGCCCTCACGTGCGAGGGCAATGGCGAGCTCGGACTCCGTGACGGTGTCCATGGCCGATGAGAGGATCGGCACATTGAGGCCCATGGCGGCCAGTTTGGTGGAAACATTGACATCCCCAGGCAGCACCTGGCTCAGTCCGGGAAGGACAAGGACGTCATCGAAACTTAAAGCAAGAGAAGGCAGTTCACCCATACGCCATTCAAGCGATGATGCGATGATCAGGCGGCTGTCATGCGGAAATTTGGCGGATGTGACCGCCGCTTCCAAACGGGACCCTCGGATCAGAATCCTGGCTTGTAACTGCGAGCCTTGCCGGTGTACGGATCAATCTGAATGGTGAAGAAATTCTTGGGCAGTGTGGCAAGCGTCACCGCCGTACCGCTGCCAAAGGTGAGTGTGAAAAAGTTCTGGGGAAGGGTCAGGAAAGTCAGGGTTGCCATGCCTTTATTGGTGGCACCCACGGTGCGGCAGGTGCCGTCTGGCATAAAGCGAATGGCATTGTAGGTTGCCTTGGCGACACCCGAATATCCCACTTGCGAGTTCTCTTTCGTATCATCCAGACCGGTGATGTTCGCGAACGCCCCGGAAAGCGCGCTATCAACCGGAATCACGATGCCCTCAGGCAGCCTGATCAAGTTGCCCACAGGGACAACCACCTCCTTGATATCCACGGTGCCGCCAGCCCCCTGGTTGACCTGGGTGATTTTAAACAACTGGTAGGAATGGTACACGGGAGCTTGGTCCAAATCCTCAATGAAACTGAAAAAGCGCACGTCCACGGGTGTGTTGGTGGCGAGGGCAGTCTGCTGTGCTTCAGCAATGGCACCCATGAGGGACTCCCCCGCCGAAGACAACCGGCTGGACTGCAGGGTGCGCGTGAGGGCCGGCGTAGCCAATGCCAGCAACATGGCGATGATAGCGACCACCACGAGCATTTCGATGAGGCTGAAACCACGGCGGCAGCGTGCTGCGGATGGAAAAAGACATTTCATAACTCAGAAGTTTGCGGTTTTGGAAAGAAATAGGGGGGGGACGAAGAAGCGGCTGGCGGCTAGCATGCGTCAAAAGCTCCAACGCGCCTGCCTGAGGGCGATGGTAGTGGTGAAAACGCGATAGTTGAGCTTAGCTCCAAGCAGGAGGTTTTTGAGCGTTCCAGGTGAGTCGGGAGTGCCGTCCAGATCAGAAGTGTAACTGGACGCCGCTTTAAACAGGCTGCCGACGCCCTGCAGCACGGTGGTCTGGACCGCAGAGTTAACCGATGAGGACAGGGAGTCTGCCGAGCGTTCATCCAAGGCGATCATGGTAACCTTAAGTAGCGGCGGCAGGAGGTGCTGGGTGCCCTGGGGGCTGGTGCCGGAAGCTGCAGGTCCCACCAGAGCCGAGTCATAGAGATAAGTGGGGGCGATGGCATAAACGCTGGACGACAAGGTCCCGTTAGTGCTGGTGTTTTCCAACTGCGGCGAAATGATCAGGGCAAGGATGTTTTCCGCAATGGGCCGGGTGAAGTAGCGCCCTGTGGAGGCCGCCTTATCATTGCCATCCTGCATCCTGCTGGCCAATGCCCCGCTGACCGGATCCTGATACCACTGCCTGATCAAGCCGGGGTCATCGCGAAAGGTTGAGCTGTAGATGTCATTCATCTCCGCATTCGGGCTGTACTCCATGAGCCGAAGACGGCTTTTGAAGGGCACAGATGTCTTGTAAGGCTCCTGTGTGAGAAATTGCGGACGGTAAGATGAATCACTGCCGAATTCCACGAAGTAACCGCGGCCACAGAGCAGGTTGGTCAGGTTGGCAGTGTTAACCGTGCCTAGCGTGTCGAAACGCACGACCCCAAGCGGAGCCTGGAAAAAGACGGCATGGCCGGGATAATTGGTGCCGGAGGTCCCCGAAAGAATGTCGGTGGTGGGCCCGCAGATGAAATGAAGTTCCGACTTTCTTTTATATGCCGAGGGCGCTTTGATATCCTGACCGAGTGCGTCCGATGTGATCGACGTCAGATCCGTGGTCCAGTAGGTGTTCAGGGTGGCCTGGCCAAGATTGCGAGAAATCAAATCAAAGGCTCTGCGCGCCTCACGAAACTGGGAAACCCGCGAGTTGGCCCGCACCCAGGTGCGCTGGACAATGCCGATGACCTGAGTCACCACCAGCATGAGTATGACCAGAAAGGTGACGGAGACGAGGAGTTCGATCAGGGTGAAGGCGGCTCCCTTGTGACGACGCAAATCGCCTGCGCCGGAGCGTGCCGTGTTAACCATGCGGATTCTGTGTTTCATGGCGGGGTGGAATCAGCGGCTTTTAGCGATGAGATGGTTAAACACGACGTACGAGATCCGGTTGGCAGGGTCAAATTTGAAAGAGGGGCTGCTGCTGGAAGCCACGCGGATGATGACGCGGTGCAGGTAGGGCTCCTGATTCTCAGTCAAAGGCAGGGTGGCCTGCTGCTGGTAGTCGATCTCCGCCACATAACTGATTTCCTTGGAGTCGGAAGCAACCTCCAGCCCCTGATCGGTGTAGTATTTATTGGCGACGCCGGTGGTCGGAATGTCTGACCACTGCATGTTCTCAAGATTGCGGACGATCTGCTCCAGGATGCTGTTGTTGGTGGTGAGCAGCGCGGTCTTGCGCGACATTTCAAGCCCCTGCGGCAGCAAACCGAGGAGGGTGATGATCGCCAGCGCCGCAATAGCCACGGCCAAGGCGACCTCGACGAGGGAAAATCCCGCGCGCGAAGAACCAAGCGGGAAAGCACGTTGGCCGGCAAAGGAGGGAGAAGACGGCAGGAGGTTCATGGGTTGAAACGTTTGGTTTCGAGGGCATGGAAGCGGTAAAAGGTATCCAGCGGAGTCTGGCTGATGCCCGAGTTTGCATAATCCGGAATGCTGACGCTGGTATCGTTGGGGTCGATGTAACGTTCCAGCAGCGTGGAACCGCGATACTCGCTGATCACGGCATCTCTGATTGGATCAAAAGTGGTGGGATCCGTCGAACGGGCTTTTTTGAGCACCTGGGCGCGCACATGTACACGGAAGGTGTTGCTGCGGGTGGTCAGACGCGCATAGATGTTTGAGTATGGACGCTCGCGGACATTGTCCCCGGTGGCACGGTTGGCGGTCCAGAAATCGTTCATGATGTCGTTGATCTGGCTTTGGTTCGTGGCGCTGATAACACCCTGAGCATTCGTGGTGCCGGAGCCGTCAGATTTCGTCTGGGGTATCAGATGCATATCGCAGATCTGGCTGGCGGAACGGAAGAGCCCCTGATAGGTGTCCTGACCGCCCGACTGGTGAGAAAACTTGAGGTCAAACTGACGCAGCGTAGCGGGGACATCAATGGGGCGGTGCCAGTAGCGCTGGTCACCGCTGTCATTCCAGAAGCGCTGATCCCATACAGCGGTGCTGGTATTCTTAGGAGGGGGATAATATTCCTTGGCGGCGGTGACGTGGATGCTGGGAATGGCCGTCATGAACTCGCCCTTCATCACGGCATGCATGCCGGTGGCACGGCGGATGTTGGTAAAGGGCATGATCTGATAGTTCATGTTGACGCGGCCGGCGATGGAAAGCGGCTCACTGATGGCGTAGGGTTCCACCACCGGCATGAAGAAGAGATCGAGCAGGTAGTGATCGCAGGGATCCTGCATGCCGGGATGGCTCTGCTGCGAAACGGGATCCAAATTGGTGACCTGGGCGTGCGGCCTGAAGAGCAGGGTCTGCCAGGGCGCAAAGTCCTGGTTGGCGCTCGAGCCGGAAGGCAGGTTGGACGGATTGCCCCAGACTCCTGTGGGCAGGGAACCGAACATCACCGGCGAGGCGATCATGCGATTGGGCGTCATATAGATGCCGCTGCGCCAGTCGTCGGCATTGTGCCAGGTGTTGAAGAAATAAGCGGACCGGAAGAATTTGGTCTGACTGTTGAGTGTTTCTGTGCCAGCGTAAAAGTTGCCCTCGTCCGCTTTGTTGATGTACGGGCCTTCGCGGGCATTGGAAAGACCAGTGTCAAAGTCACCAAAGGCGTTGGCAGCGTTGGCGTAGTCCTGGCTAGGCGGCAGGTCGGCCTGCCGTGGATGCAGCCCATAATAGGTGTCGCCTCTGGCATCAACGTCGAAACGGGCACCGCCAATCATTTGAAGGCTGGGACTATAAGAGTTATTGTAGGTGTTTGCAGTACTGGGCTGATTGGAGGCGCTAGATTGAGCAAGCTTGCAACCTGGCTCGGTAACAGCCGAGGAACTGGTGAAGCTGTGTGCCTGGAAGAGCGACGAGTCACTGGCAAAAGGGTGCGGCACCCACCAACTGCTTGGCACCTTGTACATTGCGGCCAAAGTGCGGTAATCTCCCATGGCAGGCACAATGCTGCGCACAACATCGGTGCCATTGGGGCCGTCGGGAGCAATGACGGTGAGGCCTTGGGGCGAAACATCGGTGCGGGTTTCCAAAATAAGCGATGCCGCAGTGTCCAGGCGCCCACGCAGGCCCTGGGCTTCACGACCTCCCTGGGAGTCCTGTGCATTGGCTGCTGGATTGGCAATAGGCACCTGACTCCAGAATGACGCATCTGGGTCGGTGCCGTAGTCTGGATTGGGCACTCCGTAAAGTCTTCCAATGCAGCCTTCATAGTTGGCCACCCAGTAATGCGGCCCCTGCCGGGCACGGGTGTAAACAATCCGGCCAAAGGAATCCGTCCTTTCCTGATAAGGATATGATTCCGACAGATTTGGCATGGGCACCTGCGGGGTAAGACTGCCGAAATTGACAGACAAGACCTGCACCGGCTGCGCATTTTCCCAATTGTGGGTGTCGTAAATCGAAACCGTGATGTCGCCTGAGGGGAACGTGACCGTCAACGGCTGATTCCGATCCACCGTGATGAAATCACTGCAGAAGGCATAGTTTTGCAGGGCATTGTGACCTAACGTGTTGTCGTTATCATAATTGGTATCCTTGGGCATGAGCACCACGCCACCGCCCTGGGAAATCCCGCGGGTGCGCCTGCCGCCAGCAATGGAAGAAGGCCCCGCATGACCACCAAGGATATCCGCACTGCGACCAGTCGCGTAGATGTTGGTATTAGATTTAATCGGGACGGGGCCGGCGGTGTTGAACAAGGTGTTCCCATTCACCTGCATTTGGGCAATCTTATCGCCGTCCAGCACGACGGTATATTCGGGAAAGAGGCCGGTGTAGCCGAGGCTGGGGCAGAAAGCTTCGAGCAGCAGCATCACCTGAATGCGCTTTTGATCGGTAGTTAGCTGCACACCATCGGCGAGCGTCATGTTCCAGTTTTGCGGGTAAAAGCCGGGGTGCCTGGATGGATGCTTTTCAGCCTCTCTCCCCGTCGGATCGCAGCCATAAATATCAAAGGCTTTTTCAAGGCTGCTTTGCCCGCCATCGACTCCAGGTTGGGTCAGAGGCGGGAAATTAGAAAACCAGACGGCGTTGCCAGTCGGCATGTTCAGGCTCGGATAGGCGGCGGCAACGGGGATAAAGCTGTCTCCCGGATTGATGCCATAGCGCCAGGCGGTGCCGCCGCCGAGCCCTTGAACCTGTGCGGTTGGCCAGACATCCTGCATGGGGAGAGAACCTGTGTCCGGCAACCCGTCCGCCGTGCAGATGAATTGGAAACCAATCTCGGAAATGGTGATCATGCGTCCAAACCCCTTGTATTTACGTCCGCTATTCTCCCAGATCGCCGGGGAAACCTGGCCGTGCCCTGGTAGGATACCGCCTGTTGCAGAGGCAGCATCCTTGTTGCTGGAGGCGGCATCACCGGAAACAGTGACGGAATTGGGCTGCGGGGAAATGCGCTGGCTGGTGAAGGTGTAGCAACTGGAAACGTTGCTTTCACTGTAGGTATACAACCCCGGGTAATCATTGCTGTTCACATAGCTGCGCGCATCCCAGGCATTGTTGTTACGGGATGTGATACCGTCGTAAAGATTGGTGCAGCGAATGTAGTCAAAGAACTGAATGGCCATCTGGTTGACGTTGTCCTGACCGTATTTGGTCACGTAATTGGAGTAGCTGTTGTTCGGGTTGTAGGAAGTGCCGGGCCAGGTGAGCTGGGACATCTGGTCCACCAGATAATTGAGCAACTGGGTGTTTCTGGCGATGTTCAGATCACTGCTGCCGCTGCGTGAGTTGGCACGGCGGAAGATGTAGCTGCGGGAGTAAGTGTCCGAAGCAGAGGAGTTTTTCTGGATCGTGGAACAGAAGGCAATCAGGTTGTCAAAACTGGTGCGCCAGCGAGGCCCCAGAGCATTCTCGTCCGCCACCGGCCACATGCAAACACGGGGCAGCCCGTGAATGTTGAACTCCGGTGAACGGCTTTGCGCCGTGAGAAAGAAGCGGGAGCGCTCCAGAACGTCATGGTTAATAAATTCCCTGCCGTTCGGAAGCTTGAACTCAGGCAGCTGCTGGGTGTGACCGGTCTGGGAACGACCCGTCTGGGAACTGTACTCCATATCCGCGAACAGCAGCTCATCGACACTGGCATACAGACGGGCTTTGGCAGCGGTGGCCAGATCAATGGCGACGGCGGAGTTGCGCTCCCCATTCTGACCCGAAAAGTCATCCTGGGCAAACGGCCGGGTTCCCTCTTCCGAACCACCCGCGCTGATTTTGGGGGTGATGGAGTAGATTTTCTCCTTGAGAGTGACAACCTCCATAGCGCTGGAGAGTCCGTCCAACGACGGCAGGAGGGGATCAAACTGGTAATAGGGGGCCAGCACCGAGCTCAGAGCCACAGTGGCAGGATGCCCGGGATATCGCTGATACTCGCCCGTGACGGCCGGGAAATGCGCCCATTTTGAATCCCGCTCGTGAAAGTAGAACGGGGAGGACATGAAAGTGGGTTCCGCCGCAGTGTTGATGTTGATTTTACAGGATTCATCGTCCGCCCAGAAGGCAATGCGACCGACGATGGGATTGTCTGTGGTCGCGACACCGGCTCCGGAACTGATGAATTTATTGGTAGCATCCAGAGCCCCAAGAGTGCCGTCTTCAAGGATGTACAGCCATTCGACCGGCATGGGCAGGCGCAGGTTGTCCGGGTTGGTGGTGTCTGTGGGTGTGACGACCTGGGCAGAGTAATCCTGACCACCTCCGGAACCATTGGTCGGGGCGGTTTTGGTGTAGGAGAAACCTTCCACCTGAGTGTTTCCCGTCACCGCACCGTCGTTCTGCCCGCCGCCACCGTAGTTCCAGGCGGCACGCGGATCCAAAATGGGGAAATAAACAGCATAGGTGCCGGAGGTGAGACCTGGGCGAACCACCGGCTCATTGAGATCCACAAAGCGTGCGGGCATTGCGTTCCAAGAGGTGGGCGGCACATGCACGTCGGAATACAGGGAGCTCTCCGAACCCGTCACCTTCATCGCGGAACTGGAGTAGAGCTTGTATGCGGCATTGAAGGTGCCGTCGGCATTATAGACACGTACCATGCCTGGCTGGGTGGCATGCGTGGTCCGGGCCGCCGTGGTGGCGGTGTTCTGACCATTTTCAATCTGCGCCTGAACGATGGCGGCGCCGATGTCCCCGAGCTGTTTGGCCGATTTGCCAGCCACGTAGGCCTGGGTGGACTTGTACTCCATGCGGGTGACCGAGAAAATGGCCACGATCAAGATGGACATCAACGCCACCACGGTAATGACCATGACCAGTGCCATGGCCTGCCGACGTTTACCGGCAGAGCGGATGAAATGTGCTGCATTCATAAAAAAGGATTATGGTTGAATTTCGCGATTTATCTGATGCTACGAAATAGCTTCAGAAATCGCAAGGTATTTATTTTGTAACTACAGCCAGTGGACTGGCCTGACAGTTCAAAACAGAGGCATTCATCTTACAGCATCCGGGAACGGCGCCTTCTCCAACCCAACGCCATCAAGCTGAGGATAAGGAGCAGCAGCCGTCCGGGTTCTGGCACGGTAACCACCATAATGGTACCAGCAGAGTAAAGCTGGCTGATGTCCCAAGCAAGGTTGGTATTTAGATTTGGCAGATCCGTGAAGTCAGTGGTGTAAGTGCCATTGAGGTTGGTGAAGGTAAATGTCCCTGTGGGTGTGAGGCCTGCCCAATCAATGAGCTTCCATGTGTCCCCTGCGACGAAAGCAGTGGAAACGAGCCCGTTGGTGGCGGTCACCTGAAGTTTGGCACCGGCGCTGATGGCGATGGTTGGCGTGCCAGAGGTGCCAAAGACGAGGCGATCGGCCTCGGCAAGCGTGGTGCCAGCCTGGTTGGAGAAGAGGTCAGTCTTCAGGATACCCGCGAGCGTGAAGGTGCTGCCCGTCTGCAGAGTGACATTGAATGCCTGGGCGGTGGTGTCTCCAGTGAGCCCCACGCTGAAATTGCCTGTCGAACTGATCGTCACATTGCCGCCTGCGGCTGGTGCGATGGTCCCATTGCCATTGAGCGTGCCGTTGATGGTGATATTGCCAGTGGCCCCAGGGGCGATGATGCCCGAGTTCGTCAGCGTGGCAGTGGAACTAACCGTGACATTGCCTGTTCCGGTCGCAGAACCCGTGGTGTTGTTCACGATCAGGGCTCCCCTGTTGACGGTGGTGCCGCCTTTGTAGGTGTTTGCGCCAGAGAGGATGATCTTGGCTGCCTGTGATGTATTGAGGTTTAGCGCGAGGAGGTCATCTGTGCCGGAATTTCCAGTGGTGCTTGCCTCACTGATGACCCCGGTAAACGTGACGGTCGAAGCCGCAAGGGGGTCAACATTGAGGGTCTTGGTTTCTTTGACGCCCGGCAGCAGATCCTGCAGCGTGATTTTGCCGGATAAGGTCACCGCAGCACTATCGACCGAGATTGTGGTAGCACCTGTGCTGCCGTTGGCGTTGATGTCGATGTCCTGGGTTACCGCAGTGACGGCAGAGCTCTTGATGTAAAGAACGGTGAAAGGATTGAGCTTGTCCTGCACCCAGGTAACAGGGTTGGTGACAGCCGTGTTCGGGCTGGTTACCGTCGGCGCAGCCATGAAGAACGTCAGCCCTGCGGAGGTGCCGCCGGACGTGCCGCTGGCCACGGTGACCTGTGTGCCATAAAGCATGTTGGCGGAGGTGCTGAAATCACTGACACGCGCGATGTTCATGGTGCCGTCCGCATTGAACTGGACAATCTGGTAAATGCCGTTGCGCTCAGGATTGGCCGCCTCGTCCTTCACCAGAATGCGGGTACCCACATTCGTCGTGTTGAAGGTGGTGCCATCAATGGTGGTGCCGATGTTGTAGAATGCTCCCGTTCCTGGAACAGCGTCGCCGTTGCCTGCGACCGTGCCATTGGCGTTGGCCACAAAGCTGCCGCCCAGCGAACCCAGATTGTCGGACGTGTAGCCCACCGTGCTGCGGTCCACTCCGAGAACCGAGGCACCGTTGGTGGCCACCGCCACATTGGCCACTGCAAAGGTGGAATCACCAAGTTCGATGGTGGAACCACCAAGCGCGCCGTTGGCGTTGAGCGTAACCGTGCCACTGCGAATGATTGTGGCACCATTGACTGCCGGACCCGTGGCACCGGTGAGCGCTCCGTAGCTGTTGGCGGAATTGGCCAGAGCGAAGTTGCCACCGATGACGGTGAAACCACCACCACCCGTAATCGCGCCGGTCACATTTACCCCGCCGCTCAGCGAGGAGGTATTGGTGGCCTGGAAGAGGACATTGCCGCCAGCTGCGCGGTCCAGCGCAATGCCGCCGGATAGCGTGGTCACCGGGCTGCCGGTGCCATTGCTGATCCTGAGCACACTGACGCCCTCGTAATTGGCGGAGCCAAAGGTCATGCTGTTGGCGATCGTGCTCGTGACTCCGCCAAAGCGGTATTCAAGCGACAACGTGGTGTCTGGGAATTCCGTATCAGTGGTGGTCCCCACAAAAATGCCGCCAGTGCCGTAGGCCGCATTGCTGGTGCTGACGAGTGTGCCCTCTGCAAGGTAGGTGCCACCGGAATAATTGTTTGAGGCATTGTTGATCTCCAGCACTCCGAGGCCGCCTTTGATCAGACTGCCGCCATCCCCCTGGATGACGCCGGAAAGGCGGGCGTCCGATGTGCTTGCCGCACCACGACCGGACACCACCTGGACCAGGCGTGACTTGCGGCCCAGATCAATGCCGTTGGCAAACACGAGCGTGCTGTCCGCATCCTGTGCGCCAAGGATGAGCGAGTCATTGTCTGGGACAAAGCCGCCTGAACCCCAGACCAGCGTGTCGCCAGCACCGCCGATGTTCACCGTGCGATCAAAGGTGTAGGTGAGACTGCTGCTGCCGGTGGCGGTAGCACTGACGGACAGGGTGAGGTCCGTGCCGTTGCCGTTGATGGCGGTGATGGTAGCTCCGGCAGGAATGCCAGCCCCTGTCACTTTGTTGCCGACAACCAGACCTGCGGTCGAAGCAACTGTCACCGTGGTGCTGCCACTGGTGGTGGAGCTGACCAGCGCAGCAGAGTAAGCGGCAAAACCACCGCTGCTGACCCAGGTGAGCTGCCCTGCTCCAGTGCCAAGGAAGCGCTGGAAGGTGCTGTTGTAGCCGAGGCCGATCACGCCGCCTTCCAGATGCACATTGCTGTTCGGAGACAGCGCCAGTGAGGTGTCGAGACGCAACACGCCGCCCTGAACATAGGTGTTGCCAGTGTAGGTATTGGCTCCGGTGAGCTGGGTAGTGCCATTGCCTGTCTGGATCAGATTCACGACCCTGCCGCTGGCTGTATTGTCCGCAATGACCGATGAGATGGTGAGCGAGCGTGATGGATTCCAGTTATGGATGATGAGGTCGGCCGAGGTGCCGTCCGTATTGTCCAAGGCGCTGGTCAGGATGCCGCCAGTGATGGAGTTCACATGGTTGCCTGCATGAGTGGTCTGCAGGATGGCCCCCTGAATGAGCGTGAGCGTGTCGGTGATGGTGATGGTGCTGGAGTTCACCGCATCGATGTAAATACTGTCCGTGGACGAGGTCTGCTGAGCATTGCCGCTGAGGGTGATGGAGTTGTTGGCGGCATCAATGCTGGTGATGGTGTAAGTGGTGCCAAGTGGCAGGATAGCATTGATGCTGCGGACCACCTGCCCGACCTGGAGACCGGTGGTGACGATGTTCGACACCGTATTGCTGCCCAGCGTGAAGGTGGCGCCACGCGCAATGCTGCTGTTGAAGAAGCGGATCGTGTTGACGTTGGCATTTGATACTGTGCTGCCGCTGAAGGCATCGAAGCTCAACGCGCCGTCCATGACGTTCTGGTAGGACTGCCAGTTGGCGGGGTTGCCGACGATCGTGTGCGCCGCAGCGCCGCCGATGGAAATGTTGTCGGAAGCCACCACGCTGTAGCCGTTGGCGTCCACAAAGGCGAAATAGTTGACCCCTGGATTTCTGATGTCGATCGAGGTCTGATACGTGATGCGCGGCAGAACGACCTGAACATCGACCCCGAACACACCGGCCAGCGTGATGTTGGCGTCGCCCGTGCCGTTGTGGTTTTCCACAAAGAGGGCGGAACTACCGGTGCCGAAGTTCACTTTGGACGGATTGGCGGCGTCCTGCAGATTGAGCGTGGTGTTCAAATTGGAATTGAGCACATTGGAGACCGTGACCACCGAAGCGCCTTCTGCGAGGCTGAAGGTGCCGATCATGTTCTGAGTAGTGCTGCGGTCGGAGGCTCCGAGCAGCTCCAACGTACCACCGCTCAGTGTGAGGGTGCCGACATCATTGCGGACGAACTGATCGTTGTAGGTGGCATTGAGGCGCAAAGTGCCATCATAGACAATGAGGCTCCTGAGGCCGTAGCTGCCAGCATTGGGGGTGAGAGTACCACGCAGTTCCAGCAGGCCAGCGCCCTTTTTAATAAGGCGGTAGTTTTCCTCGGCGGCAGGGGTCGTGATGTTGCCAGCCAGTACCAGACGGGTGTAGGCGTTGCCCACATCGAAAACGCCATCCGCATTGATGGTGAAGCCGCGGTCAGAGACTGCGTTGAGACCGTTATACTGGAAGGTGCCGTTGTTGAGGATGAGGTTGGAAGCGGCATTATTGGAGGCGCCCAGATTGCTGGCAGGTCCGGCAAAGACGAGTGCATTGGACACCGAGGTGAACTGGACTGCACTGGAAAGAACAATCTGGGTGTCGCTCAGGATGGCGGCAATGGTGGTGCCCACCGGTATGCCTGGTCCGGTGACCTGCTGCCCAACGGCGAGCCCTGTCACGGAAGAGGCGAAAGTGACCGTGCTGCTGCCGGTAGTCGTCATGGCCGCCAGGGTGCCGCCAAGGACCGTCGGAGCGCCGAAGGTGAGATTGTTCGTTCCCGTGCTCGTGACCGGCACATTGATGTCAACGTTGTGCCCATCCACGATACGGATGATGACTGCGCCAGACGGAATGCCGGTGCCGCTGACGGTCTGACCCAGCGTGAGACCCACGGTGCTGGGCAGCACGAGCCGTGCGGAACTGGTGGTGACCGAGGCCAGCGAAACGCCGCTTTTCAAAATTCCAGAGGAATCAGCGTAGGTCAGCGGGATGTTGGTGCCGGACCCGGTGGCAGTCAGGGTCATGGTGAAACGGGTGCCGTCAATGATCGTGGCGATGACCGCTCCGACAGGAATGTTCGCCCCTGCAATCGCCTGCCCCGGGGTCAGCCCCGCCGTGCTGGCCACCGTGACCGTAACGCTGCTGTTGGTGGTAGTGGAATTAAGCACTCCGCTGAAACCGGAAATCTGCCCATAGCTGAGGTTCTGCGAGGCCGAGATGGTGGCTCCATTGGTGAGCGTGATCTGGCTGCTACTGTTGATGGCCGAGATGGTGGCTCCGCCATAATTAATGCCTGCGCCATTGGCCGTGGCCGTGGCATTCACACTGATCGTCACCTGGTTATTGCTGGTGTTGATGGCCTGGATGACAGCGCCAGCGGGGATGCCAGCGCCCACCACCGGCAGTCCGTTGGACAACCCGGCGGTGCTGGAGACCACGATCACATTGGATCCTGAGACGGTGTTGGTGGTCAGGCTGACGACCGGAGGCAGTCCGGTGCCGGTCACCGTCTGGCCAAAGGTAAGGCCGGTGGTGGTGGTGCCGGACAAGGTGACGGCTTTGGTGGTGGTGGAGTTCAGGGTGGTCAGCACCGCGCTAGAGGCGAAACCTTCCACGGACAACTGGCGTACCGTGAGCACTCCGCTGTTGAGCGTGTTGACGCCGGTGTAGGTGTTGAGACCGGAGAGAATCAAATTCCCCAGGCCCGTCTTGCTCAGCCCGTTGGCCACGGCGCCAAAGGTGAGAGTCGCAGCGCCGTCCGCATTGGCAGCGCTGCTCAGGGTGATGGTGCCGTTCACAGCATCAATGCTGCTAATGGTGGCACCCGCAGCGATACCAGTTCCCGTCACTGCGAGTCCGGGAGCAAGACCGGAAACATTCACGCCCGTGATGGTCGTGGTGCCAGTGACCGTGGCACCCGTGCGGCTGGTCGGTGCCAGATTGGCGATCACGGCGGAGATTTCCAGCGGGGCCAGCGTGTTGTTCTGATAGATCCGCAGATCTGAATTGAAGCCTGCACCACCGCTGAGGGTGCCGGTACCAGCGATGACCGCCACGTCTGATCCCAGGCCGGAAGTGACGAGAATGCCGCTGCCCTGCAGGACATTGGTGCCCGAGAGTGTGACGGTCATGTTTGCGGCACTGTTGTTGGGAGTGTTGAACCGCAGGGTGTTCGGCGTGGTGTTGTTCTGCGTGCTGGGGCCGACGATGTCCATGTTGGCGCCAAAGTTTGCCGTCGTTGGCAGCACCCAGTCATTCGCCACGCTGCTGGTGAGATAGTTGGTGAAAGCACTGATGAGAAGATCAGCGCCGGTGGTGGAACCGGTGTCCGCTCCCGCTTCATTGTAGCTGCTCTTCATGGCCCAATCGGAGCTGCCCAGCGTGGCCCAGCCCCCCAGGATGCCGTTGATGTTGTTGGTGTCGGTGCTGGCGATGTTGCTAGCACCGAAATTCACCGTACCGCCGGTCTGCACACCAATGCCGTTGAGACGCAGGATGGAACTGCCGCCGAGCCGGCTGATGCTGTTGCTGCCAACAGCAATGGTCGTGCCTGAAACAATTTCCACATGGGAACCGCCGACGAGAACGATGCTGCCCCCCAGGCGTCCGCCACCAAGGGTGAGCGACCCGGTGTCCGAAAGCTTGGAAGTGTTGTTAACCGTGTAATCAAGCTGGAGAGTGCCAGCCTGCAAGGTGTAGCTAGGAACCACGGCGCTGCTCGTGTTGTTACGCGTGGTAGTTTCGACGCTGCCCTTCAAAATGAGCGTGCCTTCTCCCAACTGGGTGATGGCACCTGCACCGGCGATGGTGCCAAGCAGCGTCAGCGAGGCCCCCGAATTGACCAGAATGTTGGAGTTCGCAGAAATCGTCACCGTTCCAGCCCATGAACTGTTGCCAGTGCTGGTTGCCAGAGTGCCACCGGAGAGGAACAACTGCTCAATGGTGGAGTAGGTGACGTTGCGCAAATCCAGCGTGGCATTCTGATTACCCAGAACGGAGCTGCCATTGGTTCCGCCACCCACCACCACGCCCGCGCCACCCTGCGCACCAAAGGCGCCATCGACGGTGGTGGCAAGAATACCAGCCAGCACCACGGTTTCACCGCTGTAGCTGTTGCCGAGGACTGAGACCGAGATGCTACCATTCGCGGTGGCATTCGAGCTGATGGTGATGCTGTGGTTGGCATCGATGCTGACCACCGTGCTGCCGGTTGGAATGCCTTTGCCGCTGACCTGCTGACCCACGGTGATTCTGGAGGTGTCCGTCATCGTGATCGTGCTGCTGCCAGTGACCGTTGTGCCCGTGCGGCTCACCGCTGAGTCGATGACCCAGGTGCCATTGCCGGTCTTGGCCAGCGATGTCAGCCCGCCTTCGCCATCGCCAAGCACAAGGTCAAACTTGTTGTCGCCACGATTTGACCCGCCGAGGGTCAGGGTGCGATCACCGGAGCCGGTAAACGCCACGGCATTCGAGAAGGTGTTGCCCCACTTCAAGGTGGCGTTGAGACGTGTGCCGTCTGCAATGAGCGTGCCGGCGGCATCGCCAGTCCCCAGAGTGAAAGCGCGATCCGTCAAACCGCTGTTGGCGCTGTAGTAACGCAGCGCGCCGCCGTCCAACACCAGATTGGCTGCCGCACTGGAGGATTTGCCAATGCCGCTGTTAAAGCCGCTGAAGCTGATGACGTCAATATTGATGACGCCGCCGTTGATGACCGTCGGTCCGCTGTAAGAATTGGTTCCAGTCAGACCGAACACACCCTGGCCGCTCTTGACCACCGAAACGCTGCCGGTGCCGGAGAACCCGTCACGAATGCTGCCGGTGAAGTTAAAGCTCTCATCAGAATCAACCGTGATGACCGAGACGCCGGGGCCTTCGTTGGTCAGGGTGCCGCTGCCGGTCAGGCTGGACACCAGGGTGTCATAGCCATTGAGATCCACGATACCCCCAAGCAGTTTGAGCGTGTAGCCAGCGCCGCTGCTCGTTTGGAGCGCGGTGTCACTTTTGAAGACCACACTGCCTGAATTGACGGTGAGCGTACCATCGAACAGGTTGGTGCCCGCGCCATTGTAGCCCAGTATGAGCATGCCGTTGTTAACCGAGATGTCGCTGCGCAGGGTGTTGTTCCCACGCAGTTCGATGGCTGATCCAAGGACCCGGACGAAACCGATGTTGTTGTCCCCGGTCAGGCGCATCACATTAAAGCCGCCGAAATTGACGCTGACATTGGTGCCGTCTGTGGTGACGGGGTTGGAGATGGTGATGGTATCCGTGTCCTTGTCGATGGCGGTAATGTAGGTGCCAGCCGGTATGCCGTAGCTGGTGGTGGTGGTGCTGCCATCAGGGAGCGTCACCAACTGTCCGGTGACGGTGGCCCCAACCTCCAGGGCGTCCACCAGACCGGGGCCGACCTTGATGGTGGTGCTGCCATTCGAATAGGTGGAGGTCAGCGTGGCAACGCCGGCGGTCGTGGTGCCGTTTGTTTCCAGGCCACCGGTAAGATCATTGTTGCCGGCGATTTCCAGCACGCCTTCGTGTGTGGCATCAGTGACAAAAATGAGCCTGCCCAGCCTGCCATCAATGGTGTTAGCAGCCCCCATGGTCAGCTTGCGGTTGTCTGAGACAGAGATGAGACCGTCGGTGGCGCCGAGGGTGATGCCGCGGTTGGTGTCGGCAAAAGACATGGTATCGTTGACCAGCAGACGCCCTCCGTTGAGGTAGAGCTGTTCAGCCACGAAGCTCGCGGGATTGGCGCCCAGATCGGATTCGCGGGTGATCTGCACGACGCCTTCATTGATAATGGTCTTGCCGGTGTAGGTGTTCACTACGCCATAGGTCAACGTGTTGCTGGATACTGTGAGCGTGGGAGCCGCAGAAAGAGTGACGACGTTGCCAGCGATGGCTTTAATGGTGGTGCCGGCCTGGATTCCTGAACCCGAGACCGTGGCACCCACCCGCAGATCAGCGGTGCCGCCAGCAGTGACCGTAATGTCGAAGTTGCCCACCGTTGTGTTGGTAGTCTTCGTGGTGGTCGGATTGAGCACCAGCGTGGATGTACCCGATTTCACCAACGAAACCAAATTGGTCCCGTTGTTGGCAACGACGGCGCTGACCGTGAGCTGATTGGTCGGCGTCTGGAAGAGCAGTTCATAATAGCCGGACGCTCCCGCGCCTGCCGTGATCGAGCCCGGACCCGCGATGATGTGGTTGGCACGACTGGAGAGCACGCCACCGGCATCGACCTTCAGAACACTGCCACTGGCGATGGTGAGCGTTCGGGCGCTGAGGTCCTGAATATTGAGGGTGTGGACGGTATAGGCTGTGTTGGTGCCGGAGGTCTGGTTGCCACCCGACATTTTGATATTGAGTGCGGAATTGGTCCATCCGCCAATGCCAGTCGTGCTGTAACCGGTGTAGGCCGAGATGGCGCCCCCCACCGAGGTGGCCCACTCGTAGACTGTGCTGCCGCCCGTAACGGCAATCTTGGTGGCCCAGCCGCCCAGAATTCCACTGGAATCATTGCTCAATCCGTTGATGACGATGCTGGCATTTGTTTCGGCACCGGAAGTGGTGTCAAACAGCAGCGTAGAACCAAGAGTGCGACCGGTGAAACCACCAAAAGTCAGCACACTGGTGCTGGAGGTCCCGGGATTCATCACATTGGTCATGAAGTTGCGAATGACATTGCCCCCGCCGCTCAGGCTCAGGCTGCCCAGGGTTTCGGAGAAGGTCGAGGCGACGTCTGTACCAGCACCAAAATTGCCAAAGATAATGCGTCCCGCATTGAGATTGATCGTGGCATTGTCCGGCAGGCGGTTGTTCAGATTGAAAGAATTGTTGACTGATTTGTCCGCATTCAGAGAGACTTGGTTTTGCAGCTCAAGGTCAGGAGTTTGATTGCCACCTCCGGTGAAGCCAATGCCGGAAATGTTGATGGACGTCACGCCCGTGAGTGAACCGTTGAAGACCAGCGTGACATTGGCTCCTTCCAAATCCACCAGGCCGTTGACGTTGCTGGCTGAGGTGATGCTGAGAGACGCACCATTGAAGATGCTGTCTCCCGTTCCCTTGATATGCAGCCCGCCTGCCGTGACATTCACGGGCTGGTTCCAGTTCACCGTGGTGAATTTTTCCAATCCAGTGATCCAGAAACCGGATCCCCCAATGGTGGTCGGAGTGGAGAAGGTGGTGGTGCCACCATCAACGACGTTGAATCCACCACCGAAGGAAACCAGGCTGCCAAAGGCGAAAAACTGACCGTTGTTGGTGGCGGTGGCAGCAGCAGAAATGACGATCTGCGTGCCGTTGGTGATGCTGCGAATCACAGAACCTGTAGGTATGCCGGAACCAGAGATTGCCATACCGGCAGACAGACCCGTCGTATCTGTCACCGTAATGGTGGTGCTGTCTTTGACCGTGGAATTGGTGGTGGCTCCAGCCCTCTGCAACGCGCCGGAATAGGTGAGATTGGTGAGCGTCGCACCTGCGGTGGGAGCGACACTGAGAGTGTACTGCGAGCCATTGATGATGCTGGCTATGGTGCTCCCCGCCTCAATCCCGGTACCGCTGACCGGCATGCCGACGGCAAGTCCGGCGGTGGTTCCGACTGTCACCGTGGTGCTGCCTGCGGTCCAAGTGGCCTGCTGGTTGGGGGTGTTGATGCTCACCGTCCCACCGCCGCCATCGCGGAAGCCGACACCTGTTCCGGTGACCACTTCGGCGAAATTGAAGGTGGTTCCAGTGCTGCGCAGGCCAAGGGTGCCACTGTTGGCGATGATGCTGTTGAAGTTGGTGGTGGTGTCGAGAACCAGAGTCGCACCGTTATTGACGGTAGTGGAACCGGTGTAGTTGATGTTGCCCAGTGCCAGAACCTGGGTGCCGACCCCGCTGACCACGAGATTGAGGATGCCCGTACCATTGTTATTGGCGCGGTTGCGCAGGAAACCGTTGTAGCTCTGCAGGCCGCTGGTGTTGAGCGTCAGCGTGCTGTCGTAGGGGTTGGCCTCGCCTTCGGTGTTTTCGATGACACCGCTGGCGGTGTAGTCAGAGAGCCCGCGGACCGTTTCATCAAAACCCATGGTTTTGAAGTAGGCGTTGTTGCCACCGTTGCCCGTGGCGGCAAAACCGTTGCCAGCATCAAAGCGGATGAGCGAGGTGTCGGAGATCTGGTTGCTGCCATTGAGCGCGACGACCGTGCTGCCCAGGCCGCCCAAACTCATGTTGCCGATGATGAGATTGCCAGCGATGGCACCGTTGGCCACATTGGCGCCGAAGACTGTGGTCACAGCCGTTGCATCGCCTGTGGCGGGCACGGAGAGCACGAACTGCGTGGCGCTGATCACCGAGACAACTGTGGCCCCGGCAGGGATGTTGTCATTGCCGGTGACCGGCATGCCTGGGTAGAAACCAGCCGTGGACCCCACCGTCACGGTGGTGCTGCCGCTGGTAGTCGTGGCGAAGCTGCCATAGGTCGTAGCGACTCCAGAGGCAGTGGCGGTAGCGGTGGCGCCGCTGTTAGTGATGTTGGAAATGAGGGAGACCGAAGTTGTGTTGGTCGTGGCATTGTAGCTGACTGCTCCCACCAAGGCACCGGCAGGGATGTTGGGATTGCCACCCAAAGGCATTCCAGTGACGAGGCGGTTGGTATAATTGCCAGTGATGGTGATAGTGCCGCTGCCCTGCGTGGTGTTGAATGCTAGGGACCCGAAGGCTCCAAAGTTTGCGGTTGCCGTGGCGGTTGCTGTGGCGTTGCTGGAAAGCGTGATCTGAGTCTGGTTGAGAGCGGAGTTATACACCACATTGTTGACGACAGCCGAAGCTGGAATGGATGCCACCCCGGCTATGCTCATCCCAGCATAGATCTGCGCCGTGATGTCGCCAGAAACTGTGACGAGGCTGTTGCCGCTGGTGGTGTTGAAAGTGGCGGTTCCACCGTTGATGGATTCTGCTTTGCCGAGCACGAGCTGGGCATTGGTGGCATCTCCAAAGCCGCGATTGAAAACGCGCGTGTCCCCGGTGTAGGTGTTTGCCGTGAGACCGCTATAGGTCACGCGACCGGCTCCCATGATCGTCACGCCGAGACCGGCGGTGCTTGACGAGATGGCTCCGCTGATGTCCAGGCGTCCGGCTGCCCCACCGGAGTTCACATTGATGTTCAGGTCAGAATTCAGCAGCACCGGAGCGGCGATGACGTCCACCCCGACGGTGCCGCTGTTGGACAGCACCTTGCTCAGCAAAGCCTTGCCGTAAGCACCATTGTCAAACACCAGACTGCCGCCGCCGCTGCCCTGCGCCAGGGTGAAGAAGTGGGTGTTGTTAAAATCTCCGATGAAGACTTTACCGGCGGTTTTGTTGCCATCCAGAGTGACGATGGCATCGGAGGTGATGTTGGCGTTGAAGACAGCGATGCCAGCAGCCGAATCCGGCACGGAGGCGGGGGACCAGCTGGTGGATACACCCCATGAGCCGCTGCCGGCCAGGTTGTAGGAGCTGAGTTTGACCGGGATCAACGGTGGGGTGGTGATGATGACAATGATGCCGTCAGTGAGGAACTTGCTGACGTCATAAACCAATCCGCCATTGAGCGTGGGCAGGTTGAGATTGCCGCCGCCGGCTCCTCCCGTGCGGTAGTTGGTGCCGACATTGAAGGTGGAACTGCCGTCGGTGGCGAGCCAGTTGCCCAAATTGAGCACATCGCCAAGTCTCGCATTGGCGACAAAACCGCTGTCGATCACATTGAAAGTGGTCTGGTTGAGAATCAGCGAACCATTGAGGCTGATGAAATCATGCTGTCCGGAAGTTGGCAGGTAACTGTTCCAAAGCAACAGAGTGCTGTCGCTGCTGATATACCCCCCCAGGCTGTCATAAGTGCCGCCAACCAACTGGGACAGAATATTGCTGTCGAAGCCCGTGCGGCTGCTGACCTGGAAATTGGCGACCGAGCCAGCTGCAAGCTGGAGATTGCCGTTGAAAGTGAGAGTGCCGATGCTGCCGCCGCTGGAATCACCCGGGGAGAGAATTGCACCGCTGCTGATAACATGATTGGTCACGGAGGCCGTGCCATTGATGAGGCCGGAGCCTGCCAGAGTCGCTCCGGAACTAATGACCGTGGCTCCCATGCCGGTCTGCCCGACGCCACTGACGCCGACTTGCAGCAGGCCGCCATTGACCGTGGTCGAGCCCGTGTAGGTGTTCAAACCGCTGAGAATCCAGGAGCTGTCATCTGCACTCTTCACAAATGAGGTGGGATTGGACGGGGAGTTGTCGCTGATGACGCCGTTGATGCGGTTGGCGCTGCCGGAGTAGCTACCGCCCACCGTGAGCGTTTTGGCCCCTGCCCCCGTGGAACTGAATGCGCCATTGAAGATCAGCGCACCTGTGCCGGAGGACTGGATGCCACCACCACCGGTGGTGCCCGCCAGATTGAAGACACGGTCCGTGGTTTCGCCCGTTCCGGTATAGAGCAAGGTGCCCGTGGTGCCTGCATTGCCGAGAGCGACCGTCCCGTTTGCCAGGGTGGTAGGCGCACCGAGGCTGCTGCTGGCAGTGCCGCCTGAAACACTGTTGATCGATTTAACACTCAAAATGCCATCCAGAATGCTGGTGGTGCCGCTGTAGGTGTTTGCACCGGAAATAACCCAGGTGCCGGAACCTGATTTGACCAAAGAAGTCAGGTTGCTGCCGTTGAAGTTGGAAATGACGCCAGCAAATTCGTTGGCGTCCGTGTCGGTGCCGTCAAGCGTCAACGCTTTGCTGCCGACTCCGGTGACAGACAGATTGCTGGTGATCACCAGCGCGCCTGTGCCGGAGGAAACAATCGTTCCACCACCAGTCGTGCCGGAGAGGGCAAAAATGCGGTCTGTCTGCTCACCCACACCCGTGTAGATCAAAGCACCAGTGGTGGTGAGGCTGCCCAGAGCAATGGTGCCTGAAGCATTGTCAATGGGAGCACCGAGGCTGCTGCTCGTCAGCCGTGGCGTGCCGCCATTGACACTGTTGAGGCTCGAAACGGTCAGAGAGCCGTTTTGAATGCTGACCGTGCCAGTGAAGGTGTTGGCACCACCGAGCACCCAGTTGCCCGCACCCGATTTCACGAGGCTCAGCGATGCGCTGCCATTGGAGTCGGTCAGCAGGGTGTTGAGAGTGTTGGCCCCGGTGTTGGAACCCGACAAGGTCAGTGTGCGCGAAGCTCCAAAGGTCAGAGATTCGTCCACGCTGGTGGGCACTCCATTGGTAGGATCTCCGTCATCATCATAATTGATGGGCTTATTGATGGTGATCTGGCTGTTCGGCCCGTCGATTGAAGCAATGACGGCTCCGGCTGGGATGCCCTGGCCGGTAATATGCATTCCCAACGTCAGACCCGTGGTGTTGATGCCGGTGATCGTGTATGATTCCTGACCGACAATCACATTCCCGTTGATGTCCACACCTGAGTTAACCAGGTGGGCCTGGCCGCTCAGGTCGGTTTGATCCATGCGCCCAGTGCTGTTGAAGGTCAGGGTGCCGGTGCCAGATGCATCAATTGCACCACCTGCGGTCAGTAGGGTGAAGAGACGATCAGTGGAGGCATTGGCGCTGCCGCTGTACTGTAATGTACCGCCGGAGAGCACCAGATTGGCGGAGTTTGCCGATGCCTTGCCGATGCTGCTGGCCTGCCCCCCATTGGCGAGGGAGGAAACACTCAGCACACCCGCGCTGACCACCGTAGAGCCGCCATAGGTATTGTTATTGGTAAGAGCCAGAGTGCCGACACCGTCCTTGCTCAGACCAAAGCCGTTGCTGTTGTCACTGATCACGCCGCCGACGGTGAGCGGGTTGCTGTTGTTGATGGTCCAGGTCTGGGTGGCGCCCAGCACCACCGGTGCATTAATGGTATGGGTGCCGGAACCCGCGATGGCATTGATCGCTCCATAGATGGTCAGGGTATCGGTGCTGCCAACGGTACCAATGGTCACATTGCCAGCGGTGGCGGTGAAATTCAGCGTGCCTATGGAGGTGTCTGCGCCAAGCACGGTGCTGAGATTGCCCGCACCACTGTTCACGGTGAAATTGACCGTGTCCACGTTGACGGGGGCCACTCCTGAAACGCTCCCACCGGTGGCGGCTGTGCTCCAGTTGAGTGGATTGGTCCAGACGTTGCTAGTGCCACCAGCCCAGTAAAGGGTGTTGATGGATTGGGACTCCACTTTGAGGGACACTTTTTTACTTACCGACGTGTCAAGAGAGAGGAGATAGGCGGTCGGGTTGGTCGTGGGATTAAGCACGATGTATTTCGAAGCGAGGGTCAGATTGCTCCCACCTGTCAGTGTAGCTGTGGAGCCGTTGGTGACGATCAAGTCGTAGTTGGCAATCGCGAGGCTGTTCACGCCAGCCACCGGATTGATCAGCACGCGAGTCAGGTTGTTGGCGTCTCCATTGATCACAATGCTGCCGCGGTTGAGAACGATTTTATCGGCTGTGGTGCCGTTGATGTCGAAGGCCAGCTTGGAAATCGAACCGCCTGCCGAGGTGATCTGCAACGCCGTAGCGGAGGCGGAAAAGCCGCCGTTTTGCTGCAGGTTGAATGTATTGACGCTGCCGTCACCGCTCATGCTGAAACTGGAACCGGCGTTCAATATCAAGGTGGCCCCCCCGTTAGCGAAGCCCGTCGAGCCCGCCAGATAAGCGCCGTCCACACGCAGGGTGGCACCGCTGCTCACGGTGATGGGGGTCGCCGCCCCAGAGGTTGCGGTGTACAAGGCTCCTGTGGTGCTGCTCGCCCGGCGGAGGATGAGGGTTCCTGCGGTGACGTTCGTGGCTCCGGTATAAGTATTGTTGGCCGCGAGCACCCAAGTGCCGGAACCGCTCTTGGTCAGTGCGGTGACTGTGGTAGGACTGCTATTGCTAATGACCCCGCCGATGGTGTTCTCCCCGGTGTTGCTGCCCTGAAGAGTGAGGGTCTTGCTGCCTACTGTGCCGGAGCTGGAGGTGACAGTGCCGAAGAATTTGATCGCCCCGCTGCCGGAGGAATCAACATACCCGCCACCGCCGACGGAACCGGCGAGGTTGATGGAACGGTTGGTCGAATCGCCGGAGCCCATATAAATCAGGCCGCCAATGTTCGTGCCGGAGCCCAGATCCACCGTGCCATTGGCCGCAGAAATTGGAGCCCCCAAGCTGCTGGGCCCCCCCCCTGAACTTATGGCACCAAAGTTCTTGAGCGACGTGACACTGATGGCGCCGTTCTGGATGCTGGTCCTGCCCACATAGGAGTTCAGTCCGGTCAAGCTCTGCACGCCAATACCGGTTTTAACCAATGTCAGGGTGTTGGCACCATTGGTAATAATGCCGCCAAAGACCGTGCTGGTGTTGTCAACGCCGATGGTCAGCGTGGCTGCACCACCGGAGTTGGTGATCATTCCGCCCGTGGTCGTGATTCCACCAGAGAGGGATCCCACAGTGTCGGCAAAACCAGCGAGGTCGAACACCCCGGCGGTAGCGACAATCAGGGCTGAGGTGGAAGGGACGGCCGCATTCGCTCCCAATTTGAGCAACCCGCCAGCAACGGTGGTCGTGCCACCATAATTGTTGCTGCCGTTGGATAGGATCAGTGTGCCGTCGCCTGCTTTGACCAGCCCGCTGCCGCCGGTGACCTGACCACTGATGATGCCAGTCACCAACGGATTGGTGACGGTGATGGTATGAGACCCCGATCCGAGGGTGAAGCTGCCTGACAAGGTCAACCCATTCGCGGCAATCGTACCACCGAAAGTCAGATCACCGTTGAGGGTGACCGCATTGGTGACCGCATTGATTACGGGTGTGTAGGTGAGAATGTTCGTGGCACTGCCGGTTGCATTCTGGCTTAAGCGGTAGGTCGTGTTGCTCAGGATGGCGGTGATCGTAGCGCCAGCAGGGATGTTAGTTCCAGAAACTGTCCGCCCGACGACCAGATCCGAGGTGTTTGCCACCGTGACAATTGGACTGCCGCTCGTTGTGACGGAGCTGATGCCAACAGCACCGGCCGCCATCAGAGTTCCATTATTGATCGTGAGCATGCCAGTTCCCAGCGGACCGCTGACCCCGGCGGCTGTGGGTGCAGCCAGAATGAGCGTACCCTGATTGAGGAGGATGCCATTGTTGAAAGTGTTCGCTCCGCCCAAGGTCAGCGAACCGTCGCCAGTTTTGGTGATCACGCCACCCGCATTGGTGATGATCGAGTTGATGACCAGACCGGTTGGGCTGAGACCAGAAGTGCTGATCACGGGAGCCGCATTGGAGAGCACCAAAGTGCCGCCGCCAATGCTGGGGGTCGTGCCCAGGTTGTCATTGACAGAAGTCAGCGCATTGTCTTTTGACAGAGTCAAAACGCCGCTGCCATAGAATGACAGGTTGGCTGTGGCAGCCGTGGCGGCCGCCGAAAGCGTCACGGTGCGTGTGACCGGATCAATGGCCGTAATGGTGGTTCCCACTGGGATGTTGGTGGTGCTGCTGGTGACCGATTGGCCCACCACCAACCCGTTGACGGAAGGGAGAACGAAGGTGTTGGAGGCCGTGGTCACCACGTTGTTGTAGGTGACCGAATTGAAATTCACCGCAGGAGTGACGGTGCCGCCATTGTTATTGAATGTCAGGCTGCCCAGGCTGCTGCTGAGGAAGGTGTTCAGCACACCGCCACCGTTGATGATGACGTTGCTGGTGTTGGAGATCTGACCGCCAACGCCAAGTTCAGACACGGTCCCGCCACTGATGGTGAGATTGCCAGGAATGAGGATCGTGCTGGCTGTGCCGACAGTCAGATTGGCAGCGCCCTGGAGGTTCAAAATGCCCTGGTTGACAACCGTGGTGCCAGTATAATCATTGCCCGAAGCAAGAGAATAGTTCAGGACGCTCGTGCCTGACGCGGTGCTGTTTTGAGACAGAGTGATCTGGGTGGCGCTATCAATCGACTTGATGGTGGTGTTGGCAGCAATGCCGGTGCCCGTGACCACCTGGCCCACTGTAAGGCCGGTGGTATTGCCAAGCGTCACCACGGCGCTGGCATTGGTCGTGGTGGTGTCGAGAGATGCAACGGCGCTCAACACCAGGGTGCCTGGGCCGGACTTCACCAGCCCAATGCCACCCGTGATTTTTGTATTGATCGTGGTGGTG